>BEIR01000007.1 GCA_002898855.1 bacterium HR41 | reverse complement strand
GCTCCCGAAGCGCTCGACCTGCTGACCACCGTCTGCGTGCGCCGCTCCTTCGACCGCATCTCGGTCGACGGCCAACTGTCGACCAGCGACAGCGTCTTCGTGATCGCCAGCGGCGCGAGCTCCGTCGACGTCGCGTTCGAGAGCGAAGCGGAAGTGCGCCTTGGCGAGGCGCTCGACGCGCTCTTCCGGCAACTGGCGCTCGAGATCGTCGCCGACGGGGAGGGGACGACGCGGGTCGCGCGGCTCGTGGTCCGCGGTGCGCCGGAGCTTGTCGAGCCGGTGGCGCGCGCGATCGCCGGCTCGGCGCTGGTGAAAACAGCGCTCGCGGGCGGCGACCCGAACGTCGGCCGGATACTGCAAGCGGCCGGCCAGGAGCTCGCCCGCCACGGCGCGCCGGGCGTCGTCGACATCGACATCGAGGGTGTCGCGGCGGTGAGCGCGGGCGTTGCGTTGCCGCTGGAGGAGCGGCTGCTCGGCGAGTTAGAGTCGGCGTTCGCGCGCCCCGAGGTCGAGATCGAGGTGCGCGTGCCGGGGAGCGGCGGCGAAACCGAGCTGTTCTTCAGCGACCTGGGGCACGAGTACGTGCGCATCAACGCCGAGTACACGACGTGAAAGGGGAGAACACGGCAGCTCGACACGCTCCGGGGGGGCGCGACGTCGCCACCCTGCTCGAGGCGCTCCCCTACATCCGCCAGTTCCACGGGCGCACGGTCGTGATCAAGTACGGCGGGGCGGCGATGACCGACGCCGATCTACGCGAGGAGTTCGCGCGCGACGTCGTGCTTCTCAAGTACGTCGGGATGAACCCGGTCGTGGTGCACGGCGGCGGGCCCGACATCACGCGCTACATGGAGCGGCTCGGGCTCGAGGTGCGCTTCGTCGAAGGTCTGCGCGTCTCCGACGAGCAGACCGTCGAGGTGGCCAAGATGGTCTTGGTCGGCAAACAGAACAAGGACATCGTGCTGCGCATCAACCGGCACGGCCAGCCGGCCGTCGGTCTTTGCGGCGACGACGGTCTGCTCTTCCGCGTGCGCAAGCAGCTCGGACCGGGCGGCACCGACATCGGCTTTGTCGGCGAGATCGAGAGCGTCGACACCGAGGTGCTGGCCGACATCGCCGAGAACTTCATCCCGGTCGTCGCGTCGGTCGGGTCGGACAGCGAGGGGCGCTCGTACAACGTCAACGCCGACGCTGCGGCCGGGGCGGTGGCGGCGGCGCTCGGCGCCTACAAGCTGGTGTTTCTCACCGACGTCGAGGGCTGGCGTCGCGACCCCGACGATCCGCAGACCAAGATCTCGGAGGCGACCGTCGCCGACGTTCGCGCCCACCTCGGCCAGGTCGGCGGTGGCATGCGCCCGAAACTCGAGGCGTGCGTGCGCGCGATCGAGGCGGGCGTCGAGAGCGCCCACATCATCGACGGCCGCGTGCCCCACTCGCTCTTGCTCGAGCTCTTCACCGACACCGGTATCGGCACCAAGATCACCGCCGGCGAAGATGCCGCAGCCGGCACTAACGGGTAAGGGCGTCGCCGTGAGCGGTATCTCCTCGCCGTCCGCGGCGCTCCTTCCGACCTACCGTCGCTTCGACGTCACGTTCGTCCGTGGTAGCGGCGCGCGGCTGTGGGACAGCGACGGCAACGAGTACATCGATCTGCTCGCCGGCATCGCGACCGTCCAGCTCGGGCACTGCCACCCGGCCGTCGTCGCTGCCCTCGAGCGGCAGGCGCGGTCGCTGTGGCACGTGTCGAACTTCTTCTACAACCAGCCGATGGTCGAGCTCGCCGAGCGGCTCGTTGCGCGCTCGCTCGGGGGCGGCGTCTTTTTCACCAACTCGGGTGCCGAGGCGATCGAGTGCGCCCTCAAGCTCGCGCGTCGCCACCGGCCGCGGGGCGAGTTCGTGGTACTGGAAGGCGGCTTTCACGGGCGTACGTTCGGCGCGCTGTCGGTCACGCCCCAGCCGGCCAAACAGGAGCCGTTCGCGCCGCTCGTGCCGGGCGTCCGCGTCGTTCCGCGCGACGACCCCGAGCGGTTGGCGGCGAGCGTCGACGAGCGTTGCGCGGCGGTGCTGGTCGAGCCGATCCAGGGCGAGGGGGGCGTACACCCGCTCGCACGCGAGCTGCTCGCCGCGGCGCGCGCCGCCTGCGACCGCAGCGGCGCGCTGCTTGTCTTCGACGAGGTGCAGTGCGGGATCGGTCGCACCGGATCGCTCTTCGCGTACCAGCACGAGGACGTGGCGGTGACGCCCGACGTGGTCTGTCTCGCTAAGGGGCTCGGCGGTGGCTTTCCGATCGGCGCCTGCGTCGTCGCGCCGGCGCTGCGCGAGACGCTCCAGCCCGGCGACCACGGCTCGACGTTCGGAGGCAACGCGCTTGCGTGCGCGGTCGCCAACGCCGTGCTCGACGTTGTCGACGACCGCGCCTTCCTCGCCCAGGTGCGGGCGCGCGGCGAGCGCTTGCGCCGCGGCCTCGCCGAGCTCGGTCTCGACGTGCGCGGAAGGGGGCTGATGCTCGCGTTCGCGCTCGACGACGCGCCGGCTTTCGTCGAGCGCGCGCTGCACGAGGCGCGGCTCGTGCTCAACGCCACCGGGCCCGACACGGTGCGCCTGGTGCCGCCCCTCGTAATCGAAGACGAAGAGATCGACAGCGCGCTCGCCCGCATCGCGAGCCTGCTCGGCTGTTAGGTTGCCGACCCTGATGTCCGTCGACCCTGGCAACGCCCACGCGCGCGACGCGCACGCGCCGGCCGCCCGTCTCGCGAGCTACGAGGCCGCGCCCGGCGAGGTCGGTCGCGTCCTGTTGCTCTACTCGGGTGGCCTCGACACCAGCGTGATGCTCAAGTGGATCCAGGAGGAGTACGGCGCCGAGGTCGTCGCTCTCACCGTCGACCTTGGGCAGCCCGGCGAGGACTTCGAGGTGGTTCGCGGCAAGGCGCTGCAGCTCGGAGCGGTCGACGCGGTGCTCGTCGATGCGCGCGAACGGTTCGCCTACGAGTACGTCCTGCCGGCGATCAAGGCCAACGCCCTCTACGGCGGCGGCTATCCGCTCTTCACCGCGCTCGGTCGTCCGCTCATCGCCAGCATCGCCGTCGAACAGGCGCAGCGCTTCGGCTGTGACGCGATCGCGCACGGCTGCACCGGCAAGGGCAACGATCAGGTGCGGATCGAGTCGACGATCCTCGCGCTCGCTCCTGACATGAAGATCGTGGCGCCGGTGCGCGGCTGGCAGATGGGACGCGAGGAGGAGATCCGCTACGCGCGCGAGCGCGGCATCCCGGTCAAGGGCGGCACCGAAGCGCCGCCCTACTCGATCGACGACAACCTCTGGGGACGCTCCTCCGAGGGCGGCAAGATCGAGGACCTTGCCGAGCCCACCCCCGACGACGCGATCACGCTCGTCACCGACCCCCGCCAGGCGCCCGACGAGCCCGAGGACGTGACGATCGAGTTCGAGCGCGGCTGCCCGGTGGCGATCGACGGCGAGCGGCTGGGTCTGGTGGAGCTGCTTGAGCGGGCCGCGGCGATCGGTGCGCGCCACGGTGTCGGCATCGTCGACCACATCGAGGACCGCGTCGTCGGTCTCAAGGTGCGCGACCTCTACGAGGTGCCAGCGGCCGCGATCCTGCTGTGTGCCCACCGCGAGCTCGAGAAGCTCGTCTGCACCGGTCTCCAGAACCGGCTCAAGCCTGTGCTCGAAGAGCAGTGGGCGTGGCTGGTTTACGCCGGTCTGTGGTACGAGCCGCTGCTCGCCGACCTCAACGCCTATATGGACTCGGTCAACGAGCACGTCACAGGTAGCGTTACCGTGCGCCTCTACAAGGGCTCGGTGCGCCCGGTCGCGCGCACTTCGCCGAACGCGCTCTACGACCCGGCGCTTGCCACGTTTGGCGAGTCGGGTGGGCTTTTCTCGCAACACGCCGCCCCGGGTTTCATCGAGCTCTTCACACTTCAATCGCGGATGGCCCACCGCTTGCGCGCCGAGCGCGGCCAGCGCGGCAGCGGGAGCGAGCGATGAGCCGCCTGCACCGCGACGGTTACGCGCTGCTCGGCTGGGTGACGTGGCAGGTCGGTCGGCGCTTGGCGCGCCGCTGGGTCGCACGCCACCGGCGCGCACTCCTCTTACTCGGAGCGGTGACGCTCGCCGGTGGTGTCGTCGTCGCTGCCGCCAGCCGCCGCGCTCGCTGAGCTCCGATCGTCCCCCTCGCCGTCGAGGTGCGAACTGCCGCGCGCAGCGAGCGTCGCTTGCGGGCGCGAGAAACGCGTGCCGATCGCCACGAGCAGGTAGATCACGCCGGCCACCATGAAAAAAGCCGTCGGTTCGCGCTCGTCCGCGAACCCGGCAAGGAACGGCATCGCGATCGCCGCCACCGCCAGCAACAGGTCGATCACCAGGTGCGCCGAACGTGGCAGCTGACTGACGAGGCCGGTGGGGCCGTCGGAGCTCGCGGCGACGACGATCATCGCGACGCCGAACGCGAGCGAGATCGCTGTCGCCGCGCCCGACCCATAATCGAGCACGACGGGCGCCGCGAGAAAGGCGATTCCGCCCACGTACTCGAGCAGCCCGTGCAGGAACAAAGGAATCGGCCCCTGGCGCATCATGGCGCCGATCGTCGCACATTTGCGGTCCGCTCGCAGTCCTATAGTGGCTCGCCGTGGCGCAGCCGTCGTTCGCGCACCTCCACGTCCACTCCGAGTACTCGCTGCTCGACGGAGCCTGTCGCATCGAGCAGATGGCGGAGCGCGCAGCAGCGTTCGAGCAGCCGGCGCTCGGTCTCACCGACCACGGGGTGTTGAACGGTGCCGTCGAGCACTACCAGGCGTGCCGCAAGCACGGGATCAAGCCGATCCTCGGTCTCGAGGCGTACCTCGTCGACGACATCAAAAGCGAAGCGCTGCGCTACGAGCGCAACCACCTGACGCTGCTCGCCGCCACCGACGAGGGGTTCCGCAACCTCGTCAAGCTGTCGTCCGCGAGCTACCTCGAGGGTTACAAGCGCGGCAAGGCCAACGTCGACCTCGACCTGCTCGAGCGCCACGCCGCCGGCGTGATCGTCCTCACCGGCTGTTTGCAGTCGCGCTTCTGCCGCCGCCTCGTCGCCGACGACGTGTCGGCAGCGCGCGCCCACGTCGACGATCTGCTCCAGATCTTCGGCAGCGACAACGTCTACTTCGAGATCCAGCGCAACGGGCTCGACGCGCAGGAGAAGGCCAACGAGGGGATCGTGCGCATCGCGCGCGAGGTCGGGCGGCCGCTAGTGGCGACCGCCGACGTCCACTATCTGCGCCGCGAGGATTACGACAACCACCAGGCGCTGCTGTGCGTGCAGACGAAAAGCACGCTTGCCAACCCCAAGCTACGCTTCGAGACCAACGAGTTCTATCTCAAGGACTCGCAAGAGATGCAGGCCGCCTTCCGCGATCTCCCCGAGGCGGTCGCCACGACGCTCGAGATCGCCGAGCGCTGCAACGTCGAGATCGAGCTCGGCCGCCTGCTTTTGCCGCGCTTCCCGACCCCCGACGGGCGCAGCGAAGCGGAGTACCTGCGCGAGCTAGCTGCAGCCGGGTTGCGCAAGCGCTACGGCGACCCGCCGCCCGCCCAGGCTCGCGAGCGCCTCGAGTACGAGCTCGACGTGATCGAGCGCATGGGCTTCAGCGCCTACTTCCTGATCGTCTGGGACTTCGTGCGCTTCGCCAAACAGAACGGCATCGCGGTCGGTCCCGGGCGCGGGTCCGCGGCCGGCTCGATCGTCTCGTACTGCCTCGAGATCACCGACGTCGATCCGCTCGCCTACGACCTTCTGTTCGAGCGCTTCCTCAACCCCGAGCGGGTGTCGATGCCCGATATCGACATCGACTTCTCGGTGAAGGGGCGGGAGCGCGTGATCGAGTACGTCGCGCAGAAGTACGGGCGCGACCGCGTCGCCCAGATCATCACCTTCGGCCGCATGCTGCCGCGCGCCGCCACGCGCGACGCGGCGCGCGTGCTCGGTTACGACTACGCCACCGGTGACCGCTTGGCGAAGCTGATCCCCGAGCCGGTGATGGGGCGCACAAAGAGTTTCGACGAGTACCTGGCCGAGGAGCCCGATCTGCGCCGCGTGTACGAGACCGAGCCCGACGCCCGCCGCATCATCGACACCGCGCGCGGCCTCGAGGGGATCGTGCGCAACAACTCAATCCACGCCGCCGCGGTGGTGATCGCCGACCGTCCGCTCACCGAGATCGTCCCGCTCCAGCTCGCCGAGGACACGCGCGGCGGCGAGCGCCGGTACCGCGTCGTGACGCAGTACTCGATGAAGCCGCTCGAGGAGATCGGCCTTTTGAAGATGGACTTCCTCGGGCTGCGCAACCTCGACGTCATCGAGTCGGCGCTCGACATCATCGAGGAGTCCACCGGCCAGCGGCCGGACATGGCGAAGCTGCCGCTCGACGATCGCAAGACCTACGAGATGCTCGCGCGCGGCGACTCGATCGGCGTCTTCCAGTTCGAGTCGGAAGGGATGCGCGAAGCGTTGCGCAAGGTGCGCCCCACCGAGTTCAACGACCTCGTCGCCCTTGTCGCGCTCTACCGCCCGGGCGCGATGCGGCACATCGACACCTACGCGCGCAACAAACGCAACCCCGAGGCGGTCGAGTACCTCGACGAGCGCCTGCGCCCGATCACCGAGTCGACCTACGGCGTGATCCTCTACCAGGAGCAGTCGATGCAGATCGCCAAGGAGATCGCCGGCTTCTCGGGCGCCGAGGCCGACGATCTGCGCAAGGCGATCGGCAAGAAGCTGCGCGACAAGATGGCGCAGCTCAAGGACCGCTTCGTCGAGGGCGCACGCAAGACGGGCACCGACGAGCGCGTGATCCAGGAGCTGTGGGCGGCCAACGAGGCTGCGGCCGACTACTCCTTCAACCGCTCGCACGCCGCCTGCTACGCGCTGATCTCGTACCGGACAGCGTGGCTCAAGGCCAACTACCCGGCCGAGTACATGGCGGCGCTGATCTCGTCGGTGATGCAGACCAAGGACAAGGTGCCGTTCTTCGTCGCCCAGTGCGACGAGATGGGCATCGAGGTTCTGCCCCCCGACGTCAACGAGTCGGGCCACGACTTCCGCGTCATCCACGAGCCCGGGAACGACCGGCCGGGAAAGATCCGTTTCGGACTCGACGCCGTCAAGAACGTCGGGTCGCAGGCGGTCGACGCGATCATCCGCGCGCGCGAACAGGGCGGACCGTTCCGCTCGATCTGGGACTTCTGTCGCCGTGTCGATCACCGCGCGGTGAACAAAAAAGCGATCGAAGCGCTGATCAAATGCGGCGCGTTCGACTCGACCGGTGCCACCCGCAGCGGCATGCTGGCGGTGCTCGCCCAGGCACAAGCCGCCGGTCAGAAACACCAGCAGGACACGCAGCTCGGTCAGGCGTCGATCTTCGATCTCGGCGACGCCGGCGGTGGCGCACCCGCCGCAAGCGACGACCCGCCGGTGCCGGCCCTTGCCGACGCGCAGGAACAGATCAACCAGTGGGAGAAGGAAACGCTCGGCTTGTTTTTGTCGAGCCACCCCCTGAAGGAGCTGCGTCCCGCGCTGCGGCTAGCTAGCGACTGCTCGCTCGCCGAGCTTGCGTCGCGCCGCGACGGCGATGTCGTCACCGTCGGCGGGATGGTCACCGAGCGCAAGCGCATCCGCACCAAGAGCGGCGAACCGATGGTCTTCTGCACGATCGACGATCTCGAAGGCCAGGTCGAGGTGCTCGTTATGGGCTCGTGCTATCAGCAGCACGGCGAGCTGATCGAGCCCGACCGGGTGCTGCTGGTGCGCGGGCGCGTCGACCACAAAGAGGCCGGCGAGACGAAGTTGATCGCGCAGGAGATCAGCGCTTTCGAGCCCTCACCCGAAGAGGTCGAGCGAGCCCGGCGCGAGCTCGCCGACGATGCCGTCGGGGAGGGGGCTGCGAGCGGGCCCGCGAACGCGCCCGGGGGCGACAGCGCTCGTGACAGAAACGGCGCGAACGGCAGCGCCAGCGCGAGCGGACGTCGCAACGGCAGCGCGGGCAGGAACGGCGCACGGCAACGCGGCGCTGACGCGCTCGAGCTCGAGCTGCGCGACGTGCCGCGCAGCGCGATCGAGGAGCTGCGCGAGATCCTCTCGCACCATCCGGGCGACCGCGAGGTGCGCGTGCGTGTCGGCGGACGCGTGCTCGTGCTCGGCGACAAGTGGCGTGTGTCCGGCGACCGCAGTTGTTGTGCCGAGCTCGCGACGCTCGAGGGTCTGGCGATAGTCCGTGCCTGAGTCGTTCTCGTCGCAGCCCGTGGAGCGGGGGTAGACTCGCTGCGTGCAAGCGACGTCGCGGATCGAAGCGCTGCGCGAGTGCCGCCAGTGCTGCGCGTTCTGCGACCGCCTCGTGTACCCAGCGGGCTGCGTCGAGGCGCAGTGTCCCTACCTCTACGTGTACGAGGAGGGGGCGAGCGGGCGCCGCTACATGGGCTGCCTGCACAAGGTTTTCCGCGGCGAGATCGACGTCGAGCTCTTCGAAGAGGCGGAGCGCACGAGCCAAGGGTTCGGGGGCATGCGCCTTGCCTCGCACCCGCTGCCGTTCTGTCGCACCGGCGTCGAGCGCGCCTACTACGGCAGCGGCCCCGCGTTCGAGTGCACCAACCCCGACTTCTGGCGCGACCCCGTGCCGCTAGCCGACGAGCGCTTCGACCTGCGCGACCGCCTCGACCGCTGAAGCCGCGCGCTAGGAAGCGGACCCGCGCGCGGCGAGCCCCTTCTCGCGCAGTTCGCGCATCAATGCCACGTCGCGGGCGACCGGCGCTTTGCCGTCGACGCCCGGCCCTTCGAAGATCGCCGGCAGACCGTCGAAACGCGGTTCGGAGAGAAACGCGGCGCATCCCTCGCTCCCGAGCTCGCCCTGGCCGAGCGGCGCGTGCCGGTCGCGGTTGGAACCGAGCGGTTCGCGCGAGTCGTTGACGTGCAAGCAGCGCAAGCGGTCGAGACCGACCGTGCGGTCGAACTCGTCGACGACCCGCGCCAGCCGCTCGCTGTCACGGATGTCGAAGCCGCTAGCGAGCAGATGACAGGAGTCGAGACAGACGCCAAGGCGACCGTCGCCGCCACCGAGCTCGAGAAGCCGGGCGAGCTCGTCGAAGTCGCGACCGATGGTGTCGCCCGCGCCCGCGGTGTCCTCGAGCAACAGCGGGCAGCGCTCGGACTCGGCTAGCGCCGCGCGGATCGCTTCGCCGACGCGTCGGTGCGCCTCGGGACGCGGCTCGCCGCGCGCCGACCCAGGGTGCAGCACGACACCGACGGCGTCGATCTGGTCGCCCATGCGCAGCGAGTGGATCAGCGAGTCGACCGACTTGCGCCACAGCTCGCGGTCGGCGGCGGCGCAGTTGAGCAGATAGACGGCGTGGATGACCGTTGCCCGCACCGGCCCCTCGGCGACGAGCTCGCGGAAGCGGGCGATGTCGTCGTCCTTCCAGGCCGTCGGGCGCCACTGGCGTGGCGACTGGTTGAACACCTGGATCGCATCGCAGCCGAGCTCGCGGCCGCGCTCCCAAGCTTTGGCGAGACCGCCCGCCGTCGAGACGTGCGCCCCGATTAGCATCCGGCCGTGTCCTTAGAGCAAGCTCCCATGCGCGTCCGCTTCGCGCCGTCGCCGACCGGCGAGCTCCACGTCGGCGGGGCGCGCACGGCACTCTACAACTGGCTGCTCGCGCGGGGGTCGGGTGGCGCCTTCGTGCTGCGCATCGAGGACACCGACCGCGAACGCTCCACGCCCGAGAACCGTGAGCGCATCCTGGAAGCGCTGCGCTGGCTCGAGCTCGACTGGGATGAGGGTCCGTTCTCCCAAGCCGAGCGCGCCGACCGCCACAACGAGGCGATCGAACAGCTGTTACGTGACGGGCACGCCTACGAGGACGAAGGTGCGGTGCGCTTCCGCGTACCGCCCGGCGAAACGGTGGTCGAGGATCTGATCCGCGGCCCGATCCGTTTTCCTCACGACGCGATCAAGGACTTCGTTATCCGCCGCTCCGACGGCAGTCCGCTCTACAACCTGGCAGTAGCCGTTGACGACCTCGACATGGAGATAAGCCACGTCGTGCGCGGCGACGATCACCTCTCGAACACGCCTCGCCAGCTGATGGTGATCCGCGCTCTCGGGTACGACCCACCGGCCTACGCCCACCTGCCGCTGTTGCACGGTCCTGACGGCAAAAAGCTGTCGAAGCGCCACGGCGCGACGTCGGTCGAGGAGCTGCGTGCGCGCGGCTACCTGCCCGAGGCGGTGCGCAACTACCTTGCGCTGCTCGGCTGGGGGCTCGACGATCGCACCACCTTCATCGATACCGAGACGCTGATCGAGCACTTCTCGCTCGCGCGCGTGTCGCGCTCGCCGGCGGTCTTCGACGAGCAGAAGCTGCGCTGGATGAACGGTCACTACCTGCGCAAGCTCCCGCTCGACGAGCTCGTCGAACGGCTCGTCGACTACCTCGACCACGAGGCGATCGTCGCGCGCGACAAGGTCGACCGAGAGAAGCTGAGGCGGGCGGCCGAGGCTGCGCAAGAGAAGCTGCAGACGCTCGCCGACTTCTGGCCGTTAGCCGGGTTCGTGCTCGAGCGGCGCGAGCCCGCCCCCGAGCTCGTGGCGTGGTTGGCCGAGAGCGGTGCCCGTGAGCGTCTCGAGCGAGCGCGCGAACGGCTCGCCGCTCTCGACGACTTTTCCGTCGAACCGATCCAGAGAGCGTTGCGCGCGCTCGTCGAGGAGCTCGGCGTGAAGGGGGCGGCGGTGTTCCAGCCGCTGCGCGTGGCGGTAACCGGGTCGAAGGTGTCGCCGGGGATCTTCGAGTCGCTCGCCGCGCTCGGGCGCGACGAGACACTGGCGCGCATTGACGCCGTGCTCGCGCGGCTGGCGGCCGCGAGCGCCCGTTGAACGGCCCCGCACGCTCGCGGGCTCAAGCGCTACGCCGTAGCTGCCGATAGGTCCGGCGACGGGCCCACGCGGGCCATCGAGCCGCCACCGAAGCACTCCCTCATCAGTGTCCTCGCAGCTTGCAGTGTCTCCCGCCGAGCATCGCCCGCCGAGGGTCGACCCGGTGGTGCGCGGTCACAACGAGGGACACGGCCGGCGGCTGATCAAAGCCTTCGAGGCGCTAGAGAGCTTCCCTGCGTTGGCGGCGTCGCGCGACCGCGTGCTCGAGGTCGTACGTGACGAGCACGCCTCCACCGGCGAGGTGATCCGTGCGATCGAATCGGATGTAGCGCTCGTGATCACCGTGCTGCGCATCGCCAACCGCATGGCGGGCAAGAAGCGCGGCCGCATCGCGAGCGTGCCGGCGGCGCTCGAGATCCTCACCCGCGACGGCGTCGCTGCGCTCGCCTCGCGCACGCGCACCTTCGACTTCTTCGAGCGCACACCGGGCTGGGAGGCGGCCCCCGAGCGCTTCCGTTTGCACGCCATCGCCACCCAGGTCGCGGCCGATCGGCTTGCCCGTGAGCTCGAGTACCCCGAGCGCGACGAGCTGCTCTGTGCCGCGCTGCTGCACGACATCGGCAAGCTCGTGCTGATGCACGCCTATCCGGCCTATCCCGACCAGATCCATCGCGGCGCGCGCACCCCCGAGGAGCGTGTCCACCGCGAACGGCGCGAGCTCGGCGTCGACCACGGCGTGGTCGGCGGCGTGCTGGCTCGCCGCTGGGCGCTGCCGAACCGGTTGGCGTCGGCGATCGAGCGCCACCACGCCGACGACGTCTCGGGCGAGGCGGCGCTGGTGCGGCTCGCGGACATGCTCGCCCACTACGCCCACGGGCAGGCGATCACTCCCGGGAAACTGCTCGAGGCGGCGAAGCTGTGCGGGCTCGGCACCAAACAGCTCCGGGCGGTTCTGTACGAGCTGCCACATGGCGGGACGGCCGAGCGGCGCGCGGTCGAGCCCTGCCCGCTGAGTGCGCGCGAGCTCGAGGTCCTCCGGCGCCTCGCCGAGGGCAAGGTGTACAAGCAGATCGCCGCCGAGCTCGGGCTGTCGACGAGCACGGTGCGCACGCACCTGCACAACACCTACGCCAAGCTCGGTGCGGTCGATCGCGCACAGGCGGTGCTGATCGCCACCGAGCGCGGCTGGCTGTAGGGGACGGCGCCTCCCTCGCCTGGCGCTCGGCGCAACCGGCGTGCATGTAGCGCACGCGGTCGCTCGCTCGGGTGCTAGCCGGGCAGGGAGCGCTCCTCCTCGCCACGGTAGGCGTACGCCGCTTCGCGCACCGCGTCGCTCGACTCGAGCCCGGCACCGAGCGCGCCACCGAGCGTCGCCAGCGACCCGAGCAGCCAAGCAAGGCGCAGGTAGTCGCTGAACTGCGCATCTCCGCCAGCCTGGCTTGCCAAGAGCGACTCGGGCAAGAGCAACAGTGCGCCTGCGAGGGCTAGCACAAACAGCGTTCCGTAGAGGACTATCGTGCCCACCGCCACGGTGAGGGCGGTGGCGGCGTTGAAGAGCGCCGCCTCGTCACGGGCGTGGCGGCTCGGTGCGCGCTCCCACAGCCCGTGGGCGACGACCAGCGTCGTCGACGTGACGGTTACCGAGAGGAGCGAAAGGGCGAGCAGCCGTGGCGTCGACAGTCGATCTGCGATCGCCCAGATGTCGGGGGTGACCAAGCTGAACGCGATCGCCGCTAGCGAAGCGACGACCGCGCGATAGAGCCGCAGCGCCAGCCGCCAGGGACGGTTGGCGCGCACCATGCCGAGCAGCAGACGGAAGCGACCCGGTGAAGCCAGCGACACCCAGCCGGTGTCGGGATGCGGGCCTTCGGTGTGGAGCTCGACCAGCTCGTCGAGCCAGCGGCGCATGCGCCGCGCCCGGCGCTGTTCGCGACGCTTGTGCGCGCCGTCGCGGGTCGCCGCACCGACGCGCTCGCCAAGCAGAGCATCGACGAGCGCGTTGAGCGCGCGCTCGACACCGCGCCGCAATCCCATCGGGCCGATCGCCGGCACCGACACGACCGCGACGCCGTGGGTGGGGCTCGCGTGCCAAACGACCGGTCGGCCGCCGATCCGCAGTGGCAGGTCGGTGAGCACGACGGCGAGCTCCCAGTCACCTTCCAGCAACCGCCGACGGGCTTCGGCGACGAGGTCGGTCGCGGTCGCTGGTGGGGCGACGAGGGCGTCGGGCAGCACCGGCACTTGCCAATCGAAGTCCGGGTAGCGCTCGGCCAGCAGCGTGCGCAGCGGCTCGGCAAGCTCGACCGCGAGCTGGTGGGGAAGCCCGGGGGCAGCGATCAGACCGAGCTGTGCACACCGGCGCTCGGTGGGTCTAGCGCTTGTGGCTGCGCTGGCGCTGCTCGCGCGACTTGCGGTGGCGTGCCCGGCAGCGGGCGGAGGGCTGCTCGCGCCCACGTTCCCCGGCGTAACAGCGCCCTCTTCGGTCATCGGGCACTCACGCGCGCCGCGGCGTGCCCCGCTTCGGCTCGTCGGCGAAGCCACACAGCGGCGCCGACAAGCACGCCGGCGGTGTCGATAAGCCAGTCACGAACCGTGCCGGCGCGTCCGGGAACGAACGTCTGGTGGTACTCGTCGCTTGCGGCGTACGCCGATGCCAGGAGGACTGACACGACTGCCGATGTCCGTAGCGCCAGCGCGCCGCTACCCGTGAAAGCGCGGCACCACAGCCACGCAAGCAGGGCGTACTCCATAAAGTGGACGATCTTGCGGCCGACGAAGTCGATCAAGCCGAGGTTCGTGTGTAGGTTCGGCTGGTCGGAAAAGAAGAAGATCAACGCCATCAGCACGAGCGGGGGAAGCCACAACCCGAAAAGGGTGCGGGCACGGACGCGCGCGGCGCGTGCCGGGCCCCTGGTGGGGGTGTGCACCGTTGTGGTCGGCGCGGAGCTGTGTTGGCTCGTGCTCCGGACGGATCTCGTAGAGTGACTATCGGTGTTAGTGATCACGACAAAGTCACCCTATGCGGTTCGAGCGCTCTGTGAGCTCGCTCTGCGCGCTGAAGAGGGACCCGTGCCGATCGCCGAGATCGCCCGGGCGCGCGACATTCCCGTCCAGTTCCTCGAGGGTCTGTTTTCGATTCTCAGGCGGGGCGGAATTCTCCAGAGCCAGCGGGGCGTGAAAGGTGGCTATCAGCTGGCGCGCGCTCCAGAGGAGATCAACATCCTCGAGGTCGTCGAGCTGCTCGAGGGCGAGATCGGTCAGGGCGCGTCCGAACACGGGCCGCTCTGGGAGGACGTGGTGCGCGCCGTCAAGGACGTCCTGGCGGGACACACGTTGCGCGACGTGGTCGAGCGCGAGGCGCAGCAGGCGGGCGCCACCATGTACTGGATCTAGCGCGGCCAGCGCCAACGCCGCGATGCTGCGCGAACGCTCGACAGGCCGGCCGCCCGCAGCGGTCGTCGACAACCTCGCGCAGCTGATCGGCAACACGCCGATGGTCAGGCTGCGCCGGCTCGACCCCGAGTGCGGCGCCGAGATCGTCGGCAAGCTCGAGGCGTACAACCCGGCGGGCTCGGTGAAGGACCGCATTGGCTGGGCGATGCTCGCCGCGGCCGAGGCCGAAGGCCGGATCGAACCGGGCCGCACGACGATCGTCGAGCCGACATCGGGCAACACCGGCATCGCGCTCGCCTTCGTGTGCGCCGCCCGTGGCTACCGCTTGGTGTTGACGATGCCGCAGGGGATGAGCCGGGAACGCGAGCGCCTGCTGCGCCTTTACGGCGCCGAGGTGATCGAAACCGAGTCGATGGGTGGCATGGACGAGGCAGTCGAGGAAGCGCGCCGGCTTGCCGAGTCGGGCGACGAGTTCTTCATGCCCGACCAGTTCTCGAACCCCGCCAACCCCGAGGCGCACCGGCGCGGCACCGCCGAGGAGCTCTGGCGCGACCTCGAGGGACGCGTCGATGTGCTCGTCTGCGGCGTCGGAACCGGCGGCACGATCACCGGTTGCGGCGAGCGGCTGAAAGAGCGCAACCCGGCGCTGCACGTCGTCGCGGTGGAGCCGCGCACGTCGGCGGTGCTGTCGGGGCGCCGACCCGGTCCGCACCGCATCCAGGGAATCGGTGCCGGGTTCGTGCCACCGGTCCTGAACCGCGAGGTGATCGACGAGGTCGTCACGGTCGCCGACGAGGACGCGCTCGCCACAGCCCGTGCCTGTGCCCGGCGCGAGGGCGTGTCCGTGGGCATCTCGGCCGGGGCGGCGCTGTGGGCGGCGCTGCAGGTCGGGCGCAGGCGCGAATGGCAGGGCCGGACGATCGCGGTGATCCTGCCCGACGCCGGCGAGCGCTACGTGACGACGCCGTTCTTCGTCGAATGATGCGCAAGGGCGCGAAACCCCTTGGGCCTGTAGCGCGCTTGCGGCGGGCCGTCGGAGACGCTATCGCGGCGGCACGCGAGCGGGACCCGGCCGCTCGAGAGCTCGGCAGCCTCACGATCCTGCTGACATACGGCGGAGTCCAAGCGGTGCTGGCACACCGCGTGGCGCACGCCCTGTGGCGAGCCGGTGTGCCGCTTGTGCCGCACGCGATCATGCACGTTGTACGACTCGCGACGGGAGTCGAGATCCACCCGGCGGCGCGGCTCGGCAAGCGTCTCTTCATCGATCACGGTGTCGGGGTCGTGATCGGGGAGACGGCCGAGGTCGGCGACGACGTCACTCTCTACCAGGGCGTCACGCTCGGCGGCACCGGTTTCGCGCGCGGCAAGCGCCACCCCACCGTGCGCGACCGCGTGATCATCGGCTCGGGAGCGAAGGTGCTCGGCCCGGTCGAGATCGGCGAGGGAGCGAAAGTGGGGGCCAACAGCGTGGTTATCCACGACGTGCCGGCTAACTCGACGGTCGTCGGCAACCCCGGTCATCCGGTGCGCGTCGACGGCAAGCGCCCGACCGGCCCCGACGCCGACTGGGCGCACCTGCCCGACCCTGTCGCCGATGCGATCACCCACCTCGCCGAGCGGATCGACACCCTCCAGCGTTTGGTCGAAGAGCTGACCGGGCGGCGCCCGGCCGGCGAGGTGCGGCGCTTCGAGCGTCGGCGCGGGCCGAGCTCCGCCGGCGGCTGATCGCAGCCAGCTCGCTGCGGCACGCAGCGCTTGGACGGCGCGCAGCCCGCCGCTGCGCGCCACGGGTGCCGCGGCCGACCGCAGCTAGCGACCACGCTCCGCGTTATCTATCGGCGTGAGCATCGGCGTGGCAGCTGCGAGAAAAGTGGCGACGGTCGCCGGCGCGCTCTGCCTGACGTTTGCCGCGCTGCCGTCGGGCGTGCACGCCCAGCCGCTCGCGACGGTCTGGGCGGTCGGCGACGGTGCGATCCCCGAAAGCACCGACGACGCCGTCGCGGCGCTCGTCGGAAGCGAGCCGCCCAACGCCTTCCTATACCTCGGCGACGTCTACGAGCGCGGCACGGCCAGCGAGTTCCAGCGCAACTACGACACCGCCTTCGGGCGCTTCAAGGCGGTGACGTATCCGACCCCCGGCAACCACGAGTGGTTGGAGCGCAGCCAGGGCTACGACGCCTACTGGGGGCCCCGTGTCCGCCAGCCCGATGGCGGCCACTGGTACTCGTTCGATCTCGCCGGCTGGCACTTCGTGAGCCTCAGCAGCATGGAAGCCACGGCGCGCGGCTCACCCCAGGAGACGTGGCTACGCAACGACCTCGCCCGCTACCCCGGCACCTGCACGGTGGTCTTCACGCACTACCCGCGCTTTTCGGCCGGACCGCAGTACAACACGCCGCGTCTTGAGCCGCTCTTCGCGGCGAGCGCCGGGCGTGCCGTAGCGTGGCTCGGCGGCCACGCGCACAACTACCAGCGGCTTTGGCCGACGCGCGGGATCACGCAGTTCGTCGTCGGCACCGACGGACGCGCTCCGAGCGCTCCCGATCGCAATGACCCGCGCGTAGCGGCCGCATTCGGCGGTGTTGCCGGCGCGCTGCGCTTGCGGCTCGGTGTCGGCGAGCTCGCTTATGCGTTCGTCGCGATCGGCGGGAGTGTGCTCGACTCCGGCACTCTCGAATGCCGCACCCACTCTGCGCTGGCGTCGCGGCTCGTGTGGGTGCTTCCCCGCGACCGCTCTGAGCGGCGCACGGTGCGCCGGCTGGCCGGTCGTGTCGCATACGCGCGGCGCGTCTCGCTGACGCTCGTCAGGCGGGTCGGCGAGCGCTGCGCGGCGCTCGGCGCCGACACGCGCGGCGCGCTCGTCTTCGCGCGCGCCGCCTGCCGCACGCGCCGCTACGTGCGTCCCACCTTCAGTCGTGAACCGCTCGCGGCCAGCGGCCGTTTCGACCTCCGGCTGCCATCGCGCTTGCCGCCGGGCGCCTACCGTCTGACGGTGTCGGCACGCTCGCCGGACGGCCGCCTGTACCGCAGCGACGTGCGCTTCCGGGTGCGTCCCTGAAGCGGCCAGGGTCGCCGCGCACTCCCTCGAGCGGTCGCGCTCGCTGCACGCGATCGCTGAAGCGGTCAGTAGAAAACGGTACGCGTGCGGTGGCGCGGCCGCGCCTTGTAGCGGCGGTCCTGCCCGCGGTTCCACAGCCACACATCGATCTCGCGGGGCGGGCGCCCCACGAGCGCGGCCAGCCGCTCGCAGGCACAGACGGCCGCGGCGCGGATCTCGCGCTCGGGCGGGGAGTTGGCCGGGATCGGCTCGCCACGGTCGATCCGTGCGGCGAGCGCGGGGTCGTAGCGAACCACCCCGTCGACACGGAGCACGTGCGGCACGAGGTTGTCGGCGAAGATCGTCAGCTCGTCGAGGTCTTCGAACGCCGCGACACCGGCGAGAGCGAGGTCGTTGGCCGTGATCTGGGCGCGCTTCCAGAAACCGCGGTCGTCGAAGAACGGCATCGAGCGCGCCAGCGTCGCCGCCAGCCGTTTGGCTGACCCGTCGGCACTCGCGACCACCGCGAGCGGCTCGCGCTCCCCGAGGAAGGCACCGAGATCCCGCAGCGCCCGCGCGAAAAGTG
>BEIR01000006.1 GCA_002898855.1 bacterium HR41 | reverse complement strand
CGTACGCGCGGCGCCCGCCAGGCGTCCGCCGCGGTCGCGGGAAGCCGTAGCGGCGCTCCCAGGTGCGCAGAGTGGCGGGAGCGACGCCGACCAACCGCGCTACCTCGCTGAGAGTCAAAAGCCGTTCGCTCGCCGCAGCTTCGGCACGGCGCTGGGCCGCTCCGTCGAGCGACGGCGCGCGCCCGCTGGACCGACGGGGACCCGCCCCGTTGCTGTTCCCGATGTAGCTGCCGCCGCTCACGCCGCCTGCCGTGCGGGTGGCGAGCCGAAAGCCGTGGCGTGGGCCGAACGCGCGCTGGTTTTCTCGAGCTCGGCGCGTGCCTTCGCCAAGCCGAGCCGGACTCTGCTTTTGACGGTTCCCGTCGGTGAGCGCTCGAGTTCCGCAACCTCGTCGGTGCTGAGCCCAAGCAGCAGGCGCAGGGCGACCGCTCGCCGCTGTTCCACCGGAACGGCACGCAGGGCACGTACCGCTCGGCGCGCGTCGTCGCGTGTCAGCGCGATCTCGTCCGGCCCCGCCGCTGCCGCCAGCGTGCCGCGCTCGCGCGCGCTGAGACGCTCCACCGCACCGGTCGCGGCAGTACGCGAACGGGCGGCATCGAGCGCTCGACAGCGCGCCACCATGGTGATGTAGGTAGCGGCCGACGCCCGCCGCGGATCGAACCGTTCGGGCCGCTGCCAAAGCCCGAGGAAGACGTCCTGCACTACGTCCTCGGCGGCCTCGGGATCGCCCAGCACCCGCGTTGCAGCGGCGCGCGCTAGCGGTGCGCACTCGCGATAGACGCGTTCGAACACGTGCGTGTTCGCCAGGCCCGTCTGCTCTGCCCTCTGCACTGCACTGCCCGCTGGATGTTTCATGATGACCAACTATAGCTATTCATCCTGACTAGCTTTCTCCTTCCGCGCGAGCGCGCCGCATGCCACGCTTCCTGCTGCGATGCCGGACGAGCACGACCTGATCGGAATCGCCGAACTGGCCGCCGCTTCCGGCGTGCCGCAAGCCACTCTGCGCACGTGGGAGCGCCGTTACGGCTTTCCGAGACCGCGCCGCAGCCCCTCGGGCCGGCGTCTCTTCGACCGCGACACCGTCGAGGCGGTGCGCCGCGTCACGACACTGCGTGCTCAGGGACTGTCGCTCGAGGCCGCAATCGCTCTCGCCCGCGACGAGGTCGCTGCTCCGGGAAGCCCCTTCGTCCACGCCGCGAGCGTGGCGGTGGGCGTGCCGCGTCTTGTCGTCACCAAGCGCACGTTGGTCGCGATCAGCCGCGCGATCGAGGACGAAATCGCCTTGCGCCTGCGGGGCGGCGTGGTGGTCGGCTTCTTTCAGCGCGAGCGCTTTTTCCGCCAGTCCGCGCAGCGCTGGGCCGACCTCGCGAGCGCAGCCGACGCTTGTGTCGCCTTCGCCGACTTCCGGCGGGCACGCGCGGGGGCGGTTTGCGAGCTGCCGCTTCCCTCCGCCTCCGAGGCACGTCGCGACTGGGCGATCGTCGCCGCGTCGGGAGAGTTCGCCGTGCTGTTGTGCGGGCGCGAGCTAGCGGCAGCGCCGCGCCTTCAGGGCGACCAGCGCCGCCGCTTCGAGGCGTTCTGGACGACGGAAGCAGGAGCGATCAAGGCCGCGCTCGCCAGTGCCCGACGAATCGCGAACACTGTCGCCGATGGGGAGAGGCGGGAAGCGCTTGCACCGCTCGACGAGGTGCTCGAAAGCGGCCGCGTGGCCCCGCCTTCGTTAGCGGCGCTCGTGTCCTTGTGCAACCGGATGGTGCTCTACGCCGGCGAGGGCTTGCCGAAGGAGATCGCGTCGATCTGAGAACTTGACCCGCGGGCGTCCTTGGGCGCGCCCGCGTTCGCGTTCGGCAGCGTCGATCCGCAGCCATCCCGAGTAGTCGATGAGCACTACCCGGTCGCGCAAGCCGAGCTCGTCGAGAGGGTCGCGGTGGCGATCGGCGGATCGCACCGGGTCGGCGGGCGCTTGCGACTCGGCCGGCGCCTGCCTGGCGAGATCTTCGAGCACCGCCGCGGCCGTCTCGGCGGCGTCCTGCTTGTTCGTGCCGATCACCCCTGTCGGCCCCCGTTTAGCCCACCCTGCAACGTAGAGACCTGGCAGAGGGGCGCGACTGGCCGGATCGAGCACCCGCCCCCGGTTGTTGGGAACGATCCCGCGCTTGGCATCGAAGGGAAGCTCGGGCAAGGGCTCGCTGCGGAAACCGACCGCCCGCACCACGAGCCCGCACGCGATCGATTCCGTCCGCTCGGTGGCTAGCGCAACCACACGACCGCCATCTTCGACGAGCGTGTTGCGCACCACCTCGACGGCCGCGACACGACGGTCGCCGACGATGCGCAGCGGGGAGCGGCGGAAGAGAAAACGCAGCCGTCGCTCGGCGTGCCCGCCCTGGCGGCGCGCGAACTCGCTGAACGTCTCGAGATTGCGACGCCGTGTGGGATCGTCGGCGCGAGCGAGCGCGCTGCGCGAGGCCGGCTCGAGCTCGAGCTCGCGCGGATCGACCACGACCGCACAGCCCGGTATCGCGCCGAGCTCGCGCAGCTCGTGGTTCGTGAACGACGCCTCGGCGGGGCCCCGGCGCCCGACGATCACCACCTCGCGCACACGGCTGGCCCGCAGCGTCTCCAGAGCGTGGTCGGCGATGTCGGTGCGCGCCAAAAGATCGGGGGGCGAGAGCAGGATGCGCGCGACGTCGGCGGCGACGTTGCCGTTGCCGACCACGACCGCCCGCTCACACGAGAGGTCGACGGGCAGGTCGCGGTAGTCGGGATGGCCGTTGTACCAGCTGACGAAGGCCCCCGCGCCGAGCGAACCGGGAAGGTCCTCGCCGGGTATACCAAGCTCGCGGTCGACCGGCGCGCCGGTCGCCACCACCACCGCGTCGTACACGTCGAGGAGCTCGGAGAGCGCGACGTCGCGGCCGACTTCGACGTTGCCGAGGAAGCGAAACCCGGCGAGCCGCGCGACGCGCTCGAAGGCACGCGCTACCGCTTTGATGTTCTGGTGGTCGGGGGCCACGCCAAAGCGAACGAGCCCCCACGGGGTCGGCAGACGCTCGTAGACGTCGACGGCCACCGCGCCCGGCCGCTGCCGCAAGAGGAACCCTGTTACGTACATGCCGGCCGGCCCGGAGCCGACCACCGCCACCGCTGCCCTAGCTTCGCGCTCGGCCGCTGGCACCTCCAGCAGCCTATCCGCGTGCACGACGAGCGCTGCGATCAGCGCCCGTTGCCCGCGGCGCGGTCGCGGTCGCCGCCGCCGGAGCCACCGCTCTCCCAGTCGCCCATCAGCAACTCGATCGGCGACGAGACGACCTGAGTCTGTCGCACCCGCACCTCTCCGCCGGCGCTGTCGGGCGTAGCGACGTCGCCGGTCACGCTGTCGTCCGCTGGCGTCGAACCCTCAGCGCTCGCGTCGCGCGGCGGGGCCATGGAGCCCTCCGCCCGATCGGCTTCGCTCGCACCCTCTGTCGCGGCGGGGCGGTCGGACTCGACCGCGGACGCCTGCTCGGCGCCAGGCAGCTGCTCCTCTGGCGAAGCCGGCGCCTGCTCGGCGACCACCCGCGCCTGCTTCTCGGCCACAGCCTGCTCCTCCCCGGCCCCATCCGGCGCGCCCTCGGCCACAGCGAGCCCCTCGTCGGAAGAGGTGTCCGCCTCCTCGGCCGTGGCCGGTGGCTCGTCGGGCGCTGGTGCGACTTCCTCGGCCGCGAACGCAGGCCCCTCTTCCACGGGCGCCGCCTGCTCGGAGGCGAGCGCCGCGGGGGCGTCGACGCTCTCGACCGTCTCGACGGTCTCGCCCTGGGCGCCGCTTGCGTCTTCCCAAAGCGCAGCCTCTTCGCTAGCTTCGCTGGCCCGCCCTTCCGCTACCCACGTGACGCCGGCAGGGGAGGCGGCGGCTCGCTCCGGCTCGGCGTCCTGGTCTAGCACCAACGTTCCAGCTGCGATGTCGCCGAGGCGCTGTCGCCGCTCGCCGGTACGCCACATGCTCACCAGCCCGACCAGATAGACGGGCAGCGCGTCGACCAGCCGCAAGACGTTGCGCAGCAACACCTCGCGGAACCCGGGCAGGCTGCCGTCCGTGCGGAACACGCGCAGGCGGAAAAGCCGCTTGCCGAGCGTCTGCCCGTTCAAAGCTTCCAGCGCTACGAAGTAGTAGAGCGACCACAGCACGGCCATCGCGCCGCCCTGCACACCACCGCCGGTCACCCCCTGCACGATCACGAAGATCCCGGCGCACACCACGGCGTCGACCAACCCGGCGGCGATGCGCCTGCCGTCGACGCGACGACCGCCGTACTCGAGCAGTCCGGCACGGATATCCATGCGCTCCAGATCGGCAGCTCGCCCGTCGAGTTGAGAGCGCAGCCGCGATTTGCAGCGGAAGTTGCGTTCGAAGGCGCGCCTGCGCTCAGCCCGCGGCGCCGATGCGCGTCACGAGCTCGCCGAGCACGCGGGACCGCACGATGACCTCGTCGCCGGGGCGCAACCACACGCGCGGCTTGCGCAAGCTGCCGACGCCGGCGGGCGTTCCGGTGGCGACGACGTCGCCGGGCTCGAGCGTCATCAGCGCCGAGAGATGAGCGACGAGCGCCGGTATCGAGTGCACCAGATCGGCCGTCGTCGCCGCCTGCATCTGCTCGCCGTTCAACAAAAGTTCGATGTCGATCGCGTCGTGGCTGCCGGCCTCGTCAGGCGTGACCAGGGCTGGTCCCATCGGCGCCGAGCCGTCGAAAACCTTGCCCGGCATCCACTGCGGGGTAGCAAACTGCAGGTCACGGGCCGACAGATCGTTGAACAGCGTGTAGCCAGCGATGCAGTCAAGCGCCCGCTCCTCGGGTACGTCCTTGCAGCGCCGTCCGACCACGAAAGCGACCTCTGCCTCGTAGTCCACTTTGGCGCTGAGCCGCGGCAGCGGCACGGTGGCTCCCGGCGCCGCGAGCGCGTTGCGGAACTTGGCGAAAAACGTGGGCTGCGACGGTGGCTCGGCCCCTTGCTCCTCGGCGTGCGAGCGGTAATTGAGGCCGATGCAGACGATCTTCTGGGGAGCGAGGATCGGCGGCTCGAGCGAGACCTCGTCGAGGCGACCGACGGTCTCGGCGGCGTGCACGCTGCCGAGCTGGCCGCTCGCCACCAGGTCGTCGACCGTCGCGGACTGCGCATCGTCGCCGGCGGTCTCGGTCGCCACCTCGGCGCGGTAGACGACCCCCTCGCGCACAACACCAGCGCGGACGCGACCCTGTCGATCTCTGTAGTTGACGAGCCGCACGGGGCGCACCCTACCCGACAGGGCGTGTGGGCGGCAGCGAGCGACGCGCTAGTGCACAGCGCCTGCGCGGCGGCATCGCGCGTGCGCCCGGCGGCTCGCCGCCGTGCGTCGCTGTCTAGGTCAGACCGCCGCGCCGCACGACGGCTCCTCGTCGGCGATACGGAACGAGGAACCGCAGCCGCAGGACGCTACGACATTGGGGTTCTCGACCTGGAAGCCCGCGCCCATGAAGCTTTCCGTGTAGTCGACGGTCGAACCGTCGACGTAGCGCAGACTCGCCGGGTCGACGAACACCCGGATGCCCTGCGACTCGAAGACGTGGTCGCCGTCGCGTTGCTCGTCGAGCGCGAGCGCGTACTGGAAGCCCGAACAGCCGCCGCCGCGCACGCCGACGCGCAACCCGACTTCCCCCTCGCTTGCGCCCTGCGCGGCCATGAACTCGCGAACCTTCTGAGCGGCGAACTCGGTCAGCGTCACCATCGTGGTGCGATTGTAGGCGCTCGAAGCGGCAACCCCACCTGGCGGAGCGCTATCGTCGCCGGCGTGCCTTCGGTCGACGAGATCAGAGGCCGGATCGAGGCGGCGCTACCGGGCGCTCGGGTGACCGTCGAGGACCTCACTGGCGGGGGCGACCACTTCCGCTGCGAGATCGTCTCCGACCGTTTTCGCGGCCTCTCACGGGTCGAGCGCCACAAACTTGTGTACGCGATCTTCGGTGACGAGATCGGCGGCCCGATACACGCTCTGTCGCTGAAGACCCTCGCGCCGGAGGAGGCGAAATGACCGAACCATCTCTCAACAACGACGAGCTCACGCGTCAGGAGATCCGCGAGTTCATCGAGCGCGCGATCCGCGAGAACCGCGTAATGCTCTTCATGAAAGGCACGCCCGACCAACCACGTTGCGGCTTCTCCGCGCGTGTCGCGGCGATCCTGAGCGGTCTCGGAGTGCGTTACGCGGCGATGGACATCCTGCCCGACCCGCGTATCCGCGAGGAGCTGTCGGCGCTGTCGGGATGGCCGACAATCCCCCAGCTGTTCGTCGACGGCGAGCTGATCGGCGGCTGCGACATCGTCACGGAGATGTTCGAGAGCGGCGAGCTGCAGGAGCTGTTGGGCGTCGACGCAAGCGCCAACGAAGGCGACGACAGCGCAAGCGGCCAGCGGACCGAACCGAGTCCGTCCGCCGCGGACGCCCCGAGCGGCCCCGCAGCGCGCCCGATCCCGCTCGAGAACAACCTTCGCGACGAGTAGACGGGCGACGCGCGCCCGCGGCGCCCGGCGCAGCAGCCGGGGAGGTGCGCGCCGCCCGTGGCGTCCGTCACTCGCTCCTGGCGATGTGCTGCCGCAGATAGCCCTCGCGACGTCGCTGGCAGGGCAAGCAGCGCAACGCGTCGGGGGCAGCGAGCAGGCGCTCGCGCGGGATCTCGCGCCCGCAGTCGATGCAGAAACCGTAGGTACCGTGGGCGATCGCTCGCAGCGCCGCCTTGATCCGGTCGCGCTCGTCGCGCAACAGCATGAGAGTCGTTTCGTCGAGCTCGCGGTCGTGAAGGTCGCTCGCTACGTCGCCCGGATGGTTGTCGACGTGGGCGAACTCGCTGTCCGGCTCGACCCGCTTGACTCTGGCAAGTGTGGCCTCGAGCTCGGCGAGGCGGGTCTCGAGACGCCTCCGTGCCGCCTCCAATTCGCTCGTGCTCAACGCCATGTCGTCGACGCTCCTGCGCGGCTCCTCCGCAAGAGGCGGGAGCAGCTCGGCTCGCTACCACGCGGCTGTGGACCGCGCTTGCGGCCGAGTTTAGGTGCGGCGGTCGCGGCCGTCCCGGGCTATGGCGACCGGAGGCGCTGCACTAGTCTCCCGCCGAACAGATGCCCGAGCCGGAACAACGCTCGCCGGTCGCGATCGTCACCGACAGTACCTCGTACCTGCCGCCCGAGCTGCTTGCCCGCGAGGGGATCGTCGTCGTTCCGCTCTACATCGTCGAAGGCGAGCGGCAGATTCCCGAGACGGAGATAGACGACCAGGCGGCGTTTCTCGAGCGGTTGCGCCGAAGCGAACGGCTACCGACGACCTCGCAGCCGTCGGTCGGCGATTTCGTCGCCGCCTACGAGCCCTTGTTGGCGGACGGGCGGACGGTGGTGTCGATCCACATCTCGGGAGGTCTGTCGGGTACCGCCGAGTCCGCTCGGCAGGCGGCCGCACAACTCGAGCGCGAAGGCAAGGGCGGCGAGCGCGTCCACGTGATCGACTCGCGCACCGCGGCTGGGGGCCTCGGTTTCCTCGTTCTCGCCGCTGCGGCCGCGGCGCGTACGAGCGGTACGGCGGCGGCCGTCGAGCAGCGCGTCGAGGCGGCGCGCGCCTCGCTGCGGATGTGGTTCGGCATCGACACGCTCGAGTACCTGCGTCGCGGTGGTCGGATCGGGGCGGCGCGCGCGTGGCTCGGGACCGCGCTGAAGCTGAAACCGATCCTGACGGTCGACGGCGAGATGGTCCCGGTCGAGCGCGTACGCACTCACCGGCGGCTCGTCGAGCGGATGGTCGAGTATGCGCGTGAGCTCGCTGATGCGGGCTGCACGGCCTGGGCGGTCCAGCACGTTGCCGATCCCGGCACCGCCGAGACGCTGGTCGAGCGCTGCCAAGCGATCTTCGGGTGCGACCCGCACTTCGTCAGCGAGATCGGTCCGGTGCTCGCAGTACACACCGGCCCGGGGTTGCTCGGCGTCGGCGGGATCGACCCGCGCCCGCTCACGTGACAGCGGCAGCGACACCTCCCGAGGAGCCCGGTTACGAGCGCGGGGCTCAGGCGGGCAGCGAGCCGCCCAGCCGCGGCGCCGATCGCGGCGGCAGCGAGCCGCCGCGCTCCGTGACGGTCGAGGTGCCGGTCGCGACCGCTGTGCGCACGGTGCTTGTGGCGGCGCTCGTGGTCGCCGGGCTGTACCTGCTCTGGCTTTTGCGCCAGCCACTGACCTGGGTCGTCGCCGCTGCCTTCTTGGCGATGGTGCTCGGGGGCCCGGTCCGGCGCCTGGAAGCGATCGTACGTCGCCGCTGGCTTGCGATCGTCTGCGTGTACTTGCTGGTTCTCGCGACTCCCGTCGCACTCGCTGCGGTCGTCGTACCGCCCCTCGTTCGCGAGGGACAGGAGCTCGCCGCCAACGCGCCGCGCTACGCGCGCGACTTCCAGCGCTTCGTCGAGCGCAACCGGACGCTCGCTCGTCTCGACCGCGACTACCGCGTGACTGAGCGGGTCCGTGCGGAGGCACAGCGCTTGCCGGAGCGCGTGCCGGACGCGGCGCGGGCGCTACGCGACGTCGGCTTCACGGTCGTGAACTCGCTGTTCGCGATCGTCACTGTGCTCGTGCTGAGCGTCTTCCTAGTGGCCAACGGGCGCCGCTGGGTCGATCTGGCGATCGCGACGCGACCACCCGATCAGCGCGCGATCCTCGCCCGCTGGGTCGACGGTACTGCGCGCGCCGTGGGCGGCTACGCGGCCGGCGCGCTCGCGATCGCAGCGCTGTCGGGAACGCTCGCGTACATCGTCTTGACGATTCTCGGCGTTCCGTTCGCTGCGCCGCTCGGGCTGATACAGGGCTTGTTCTCGCTGATTCCGCTCGTCGGCGCCACCCTCGCTGCCGTTCTGATCGGGCTCGTGACGGTGTTCGTCGATTTCCCTACGACGACGATCGTGTGGGCGATCTGGGCGGTGATCTACCAGCAGCTCGAGAACCACCTCGTGCAACCGCTGGTTCAGCGCCGTACCGTGCAGGTGCATCCCTTCGTCGTCATCGTCGCCGTTCTCTTCGGGGCGCAACTACTAGGCGTGTTCGGAGCACTGATCGCGATCCCCGTGGCTGCGTCGGTCGAGCTGGCGCTGCGCGAGTGGTTTGCGTGGCGCGCAACACGCCCTCGCCCCGTCGCGCACGGCAGCTGACAGCGACCGACCGAACCCACGAGCAGCACGCGCTGCGACTCGTCGCGGCACACGTCGTCGCAGCGTTCCTGACGCGCCGTGTGCTCACCTGCAATAGCGGCGAGCGAGGATCTCTTCGTAGAGCGCGTGAATCTCTTGGGCGACGCGTCCGATCTCGTAGCGATGCGCGCGCTGTTTGCCCCGCTGCCCCAGCGTTTCGCGCAAGCGGCGGTCGCCCACGACGCGCTCGAGAGCCGCGCACAGCGCTTCCGGCGAATTGTCGGGCGCTAGCACGGCTGCATCACTTGCCAGCTCCGGGATACCACCGACCGCGGGCGCTACCACAGGCACCCCAGCCGCCATCGCTTCGATCACGAACAGCGGGCTGCCCTCGAAGTCTGAGCTGAGAGCAGCCACATCGAAAGCCGATACGAGACGCGCCGCGTCGGGACGGGCGCCAGCGAACCAGGTGCGATCGGCGACACCCGCTGCGTGTGCAGCCTGGACGATTCGCTGCCGCTCGGGCCCATCACCAACCAGCACGAGCTTCACGTTGGTGCTCGCGCGAAGCATCGCGACAGCCTGGACGAGCTTGTCGAGCGCCTTTTCGCGGCGCATCACCGCTACCGTGCCGATCACGAGATCACTCGCGGCGAGCCCGAGTTCCGCCCGCGCTCGCGACCGGGGCAGGGGGTCGGCAAGACGCCGGCCGGCGGGAATGACGACCACCCGCTCGCGGGGTATGCGCTCGACCTCGACCAGACCACTCGCAACCCAGTCGCTGACAGCTACGAAGCGGTCGGCCAAGGGAGCGATGAGTGTTCTGTCGACGATCGAGCGCGGGCTCCAGCGCTGGAAAGCCCACGCGTGCTCGTGCACGACCGTTGCCGGCACCCCAGCCGCTTTCGCGCACAGCGTCGCCCACAGGTTGGACCCGAACATGTGCCCGTGGACGAGCGTGACGCGCTCTCGGCGCAGGTAAGAGATGAAGCGGCGGAACTTGTGCACCTCCCGTCGCCCTTCGCGTCCCACCGCGAAGAACGGAATATCTCTGTCCGCCAGCTCCTCGGCAACTGCGGTCGGTGCCGAGCGCGTGACTGCGAGACGCGCATCGACTTCGCGTCGACGTAACTCGTGAACGAGATCAACCGTGAACACCTCGGCACCACCGAGCCCCGACGTCAGCTGGTGCAAAACGTGCACCACGCGTATGGGCTCCCGAGCACTCCTCACGGTCACGCCTAGCTCGTGGTCGCCGTTGCAGCTCGTCTGCGGGCGCGTGGCGCCGTCCACCGTCGACGACGCTGCGAGGCTTGCGGCGAGAGTGCTCTCTGTCGGTCGGGTGCCGCTGCAAGATCGGGCAGAGCGAAGGCCAGGGCCAACAGCAACCAGAGCTGCTTCCCGTACTGCTGCGAAAGCCAAACAATCGCAACCGCATAGGCAACGAGCGCGACAAAGAGCGCTCGCGCCGCGACCGAGAGGTGGCGGTCGCCGATGGCCTCGGCCCGCAGCCAGGCACGCCGGCACGACGCGAACGCGGTTCCGAGCAACGCGATGAAGAGAGCGAGTCCCGGCAACCCGGTCTCGGCCGCGACCTCGAGATAAGCGTTGTGGGCCACCTTCGGGTCGACGACGATGAACTGCGTTTCACGCAAGAGACCGGGCACGAGCAGGTAGCGCCCTGCCTCCTCGGGGAAGTTGCCCACGCCGACTCCGAGCAGCGGGTTGGCTTCGATCATCCGTGTCGCGACTGTCCACAGGTCGGTGCGCCCAGTCCCCGAGCCCGGGTTGATGATCCGCGCCCGCACCTCCGGCGGTGCAATGGCCGAGAAATAAGCGACGGCCAGGCCGCACAACACAATTACGGCGGCAAGCGCCCGCCCTCGCCGTCGCTGCGCCACAGCGACCGCGGCAACCGCCGCGGCCGCCAGCGCCACGAGCCCTCCCCGCGAGCCTGTCAAAAACACGGCCAGGCAAGCGATGACCGCAAACAGCGACCAGAGCGCACGCTCGACCGAGGCGCGCCCACGCGTGATAGCCAAGCCAACGCAGAACGCGATGCTCGCGACAGACAGCGTCGCGAATTCGTTGGGGTCGGTGCCCACGGCAACGAATCTCCCCTCGGTGGCACTTAGCGACGGCCCGAACAGCAATCCAGCAACTACTGCGGTGACCGTTCCGAGAGCCCACCCTTTAAACACAGTCAGCTTCGCACGAGCATCGGTGAGAAAGGCGTACGCGACCAAAACCAACGCGATGTCCATCCACAGCCGCATGAGCGGTGGCCCGCTCGCGGCGGGTTCGCTTGCGTGCACGACGCTCACAGTCGTCCATACGCCGAACAGGAGCAGGGCCGCCAAAACGGCGGGGCGCTCCACCGCAAGATGGCGCAACCCGGCGCTGTTGACTGCTACGGCACCGAGCCACACGGCGAAGAGGAGAACACCCAGCAGCTTTGCTGCAGTGACACCGCTGAGCAACAGTGGTGTTGTCTCGAGGATCGCGAGGTAGGTAAACAACGCGAGCCCGGCAACTGGGCGGACGGCGGTCACCAGAAGCAGCACCAGCCCGAGCGTGACACCGACGGCGGTCGTGGGAGCTAGCGCCGCAAGCGCGCCGATCACACAGGCAAGGAGCGCTGCGCCAGCTAGGGGCAGCCACGTTCTGAAAGCGATCGCGTGCGGCATCGAAGCGGTCCTGTCAACGACCGTAGGCTACGAGTTATCGGAGCTCCGAGTGCTGAACCGACGCCGATCGCGCGGATAGCGGCCGAGCGCGGCGTAGCCGCGAACGCAGCGGCCCAGCTAGCGATTCAAGCAACAACAGCGGCGTTCACTGCGCTGCTGACCGTGCTCTTGGCGCGACTCCTCGGTCCGCGCGACTTCGGCGTTCTGAGCGTTGGCATGGCGGTCGCGAGCGTCGCTTCTCTCGTTGCGGACTTCGGCGTGTCGCACGGCGCTGCGCGCTTCCTCGCCGAGAGGAGGGCTGTGCCGTCCGGCTTGCGGCAGGTCGTCGCCCTTGCTCTGCGCGTGAAGACCGCGCTCAGCGTCGCGAGCGTAGCCGCATTGTGGGGCTTATCGCTCTTCGCACCCGATGTCTTCGCCGAGCCCGAGATCGGGCCGGTTATCCGCATCCTCGCTCTCGCTGTCGCGGGAGACTCGTTCATGCAGTTCGTGGCTGCCGCCTTCCAAGCCACGGGACGTATCCCAGCCGGCCTGCCGATGGTGCTGGTTAAGAGCACCAGCGAATTCGTGTTGACGGTGACCCTCGTGCTCGCCGGTACGGGCGTCGTCGGCGCGGCGCTCGGACGCGCCTCGGGCTATGTGATCGGCGCACTGGTAGGATTGGGAACTCTCTTCGCGGTCTTGCCGCGGGTAGGCACGAATGGCGAAGAGGGGCACGGTTTCGACCCCGTGTCTACACGCCGACTCTTCACCTACTCGTCGGCGATCCTGGCGATCGACGCCACGATGATTCTGTTCAACCAGATCGACGTACTGCTCGTCGGCGCGCTCATGGGATCAGCTTCCGCGGGCATCCTGGCCGCACCTCTGCGGCTTACAGCGTTCCTCCAGTACCCGGGGCTCTCGCTCGCTGCAGCGATCGCTCCGCGGCTCGCGCGCGCGCCCGACGAGCAGCGGCCGCGCGCCGACACACTCATGGCCGGGTTGCGGGCGATCACCCTCCTCCAGTTCGCCGTGCTGCCGCCAGTACTGCTCTGGGGCGAGGCGATCATGCGTTTCGCGCTCGGTTCACGCTTCGACGACTCTGGGGCCGTCTTGTCTGGTCTGGCCCTGTACGTTTTCCTGCTCGGTTTCGGACCGCTGGTGACGATGAGCGTCAACTACCTTGGTGACGCTGCGAAGCGCGTGCCGATCGCCATCGCTGTGCTCACGCTGAACGCGGCTGTAGATGTCGCTCTCATTCCCGTCATCGGTCTCGCGGCACCGATCCTCGGAACGTCGCTGTCGTACACCCTGTACGTCGCGGCGCACGTACGCCTGCTCGAACGTACGCTTGCCCTCCCCCTCGGATCGGCCCTGGGAACGGTGGCAAGAGCAGCAGCAGCCGCCGTCCTGACGACTCTGGTGCTGTTCCTCTTCGTGGGAAGAGCACCGCAGGGCCCGTGGCTCCTAGCAGCGCTGCTCGGCGCAGTGGGGCTCTACACCGCGGCTCTGCTAGCGGTAGGTGAGCGCGCCCCGCTGCGCGCGCTAGAGGCGTTCCGCGAGAGGTACAGACGCCGGTGAACGGTTGTCGCTAGCGACGCCCCGCCAGCCAGGTCGCGAGCGCGGCGACACCGCCACCGAGAACGAACCCGGCGGCGAGCGCACCGACGAGCGCGGCGCGCCGGTGGCGGTTGAACTGCAGCCGCCAGTCGGCGAGCTCGTTCGTTTTCGCCTGCAGCTCGACGAGCGAGCCCGCGAGCTCGCGCCGCGCCTGCTCGATCGACTGCCGGATTTCGTCGGTCGATCGCGCCATCTCTAGATCCCTTCGCTATCCGCTGCGCTTGCCGACAGACGCTCACGGGTGACGCGCGCCTCCTCGATCGCGAGCTGGGGCGTCGGTGGCGTGCCGCGGCGCACCAGACGCCACGCCAGCCAACCAGCGCAGGCCGCTGCAATCAACAGCAGCGCTGTCACGACCGCGTACCCGACCCAGGCGTTGGCGCCGAGGAGATCGGCGAGCAGCAAGGCGAGCGCGTGCAGCGCGGTCACGACAGCGGCCAGCACGAAAACCCCGGCCGCAGCGCCCACCACAGCACCGCGCCAAAGGCTCGAGACCTTCTCGCGCACCTCAGCCTTCGCGAGAGCGATCTCCTCGCGGACGATCCGCGCCGAATGCGTCGAGATGTCGGCGACGATCTCGCCGAGCGAGCGCGGCGACGGCCGCTGCTCGTCGACTTCGCTCGGCTCGTGCTGTCGCTGCGCGGAACTCACCTTCTGGCCAGACGTCGCAGTAGCGCCGCCAGCGCGACACCGGCCGCGAAAGCGAGCGCGAGCTCGATTTGCGGTCTGGTCGTGGCGCTGTCTTGCGCCGGGGGCGGCTCGTCGAGGTGCCGCTCGCGGGCGGCCTCCGTGCCGGCGGCGGTCTGTGGTTCGAGCGTCACGAGCGGTCGTCCGGTGGAGCTTCGCCCGTGACGCGCACCCAGATCGCTGCCGCAAGACGGTGCGCGACGAACGCCGCGAGCGCTCCCGTCGCTGCCAACAGCCCGTTCCACGCGAGCCGCTTCACCACCTCGCTCCCTGCCATCGTGTCGGATTCAAGCAGAGGAGCGGGCGGCAGCGCACCACGGCCAGCGCCGCACACGCCAACAGCGAGCGGCGAAGAGGCTTTTGTCTTTCCGCCCGACGCCCCACGCCGGACGCTGCAGGCGCGCTGTCAAGCGCGCGCCGGCTCGAGCTCCAGACCGCTGCAGAGAGCGTCGACGACGAGCTGCTTGGCGCGCTCGAACTCCTCTTCCGTCGGTGGCAGCATCGCGAAGATCCAGGCGGTCAACAGCTGCTCGATCGCGCCGTAGAAGAACAACGCTCCGTAATCGGCCGGGATGTCGTTGCGGAACGTCCCCTCGCGCTGGGCACGTTCGACGATCCGCGCGATGCCGTCGTAGGCTTCCTGAATCTTGTCGAGATGCCGTGCCCCGAACGAGTGCGAGGAGCGCGTCACCTCGACGATGATGACCTTCATCAGGTTGGGGTCGTGACGGTAGGAGTCGACGATGAACGCCGCCACCTGGGCGAGCTTCTCGCGCGCAGGAAGGTCACGAGCGTCGATCTCGGCGATCGCGTCGAGCATCAGCTGCCAGCGCTCGAGGAACAGCGTGTTGAGGATCTCTTCTTTGGATTTGAAGTAGTGGTAGACGAGGCCGTAGGCGACTCCGGCTTCGTCGGCGACGTCCGACACCCGGCACTGGTGAAAGCCGCGTTCGGCGAACACACGGATCGCCGCGTCGAGGATCTGCCGTCGCCTGTCGGCCGAACCGCCGGAAGTGGAACGTTCTCCCGCTGCCATCGCAAGTGAGTGGGGCGGCGGCGGCTCGGTGCAGCCGGTGCCGGCGACAGCGAGCGACCCGCCGCGCTTGATTGACGAGTCAATCTGGAGTCTAAAGTGCCGGCGGGTTTGCTTCACTCGCGCCCTGCTCTTCGCCGGACAGCACCGCTCGAAGCGCCACTGCGCGGCGAGCGGGTCGAGGTGCCTGGAGTTCCGCTGCCGCCCGCTCCTATGCCGTTACTGCGTGGAACGAGACCGCTGAAGCAGTGGTGCTATGTGCTCTTCGCCGCGCCCGAGCTCGCGATCTGCGCAGCCGAGGCGAAGGTGCTCGGGGTACCGCGACGCTGGTGGGCGCTCGCAACGCCGGCCGGCGAGCTGCGCGGCGTGACGGGCGCGACTCGGCGCCGCCTTCGCATCGCTCCGGAGCGTGTCGCCATCTGCGACGAGGGCGAGACAGTGACGATCGAGATCGAGCCGCGCTCTCCCGTGGAGGTGGCCTCGCCGGAGGGGCGCGACTACATTTGGACACGCAAGCGTGTCGGCCCGGCGCGCGCCGAGGTCGCGATCGCCGGCGAGTGCCACACATACGAGGGCTACGCGCTCGTCGACGAGAGCGCCGGCTACCACCGCCGCCGCACCGTGTGGCGCTGGAGCGCCGGCATCGGCGACGGCACGAACGGCGAGACCCTCGCTTGGAACCTCGTGGCGGGAATCCACGACGACGAGCGCGCAAGCGAACGCACGGTCTGGATCGACGGCGTTGCGCACGAAACCGAGCCGGTGCAGTTCGGTAGTGACCTCAGGTGGGTGCGCTCGCGCTCGGGATGCTTGCTCGAGTTCGAACCCTGGGCGGAGCGGCGCGAACAGCTGTCCCTCGGCTTCGTGCGGGTGGACTATCGCCAGCCGTTCGGCGCGTTCCGCGGCACGCTCCCCGGAGCGATCGAGTTGGTGCGCGGCGTGGGCGTCATGGAGTCGCACGATGCGCGCTGGTGAGCGAGCGGTACACGCTCGGCACCCGGTGTTCGAGCACCGGCATCCGCGCGCGCACGTGGCGCTGCAAGTCGCGCTCGAGGCGCGCGCCCGCGACTCCTTCGCCGGCGGCGACACGCGCGAGCACGGCTCCCCACGGGTCGACTATCAGCGAGTGACCGTAGCTCGCTAGTCCTGGCGGATGTTCGCCCACCTGACCGGCGGCGAGCACGAACACCTGGTTTTCGATCGCTCGCGCCCGCAGCAGCACCTGCCAGTGGGCGCGGCCGGTCGGGACAGTGAACGCAGCGGGCAGCGCGATCACCTCGGCGCCGCGGAGGGCGAGCTCGCGGAAGAGCTCGGGGAAACGAAGGTCGTAACAGATCGCAAGCCCAAGCTTCGTACCGTCGGCTAGCACGCTGACGACCGCTTCGTCGCCGGGCGCCTCGGTGTCGGACTCGCGGTAGCTCGCACCGCCCACGTCGACGTCGAAGAGGTGCACTTTGCGGTAGACAGCGCCGATCTCGCCGTCGGGGCGCACGTGCACGCTGGCGTTCGCCGGTCGAGCGCCGGGGCGGAGCTCGAGGATCGAGCCGGCCACCAGGTCGATCGCGAGCTCGCGGGCCAGCTCGCGCGCCCAGGTGATCGTCGGCCCGTCGAGGGGCTCGGCGTTGCGGGCGACGAACTCCGGGTGACCGAGCCGGTTGAACTTCTCGGGCAGGACGACGAGCGCGGCGCCATGCCCGGCGGCGCGGCGGACAAGCTCTTCCGCGCGCGCGAGATTGCGTGCCCGGTTCTCGCCCGAGTTCAGCTGCACAACGGCCGCGACCACGGCCGCGAGTCTACGAAGGCGAGTCCCGACAGCGGGCGGCTGCCCCAACCGCGCTCAGTGCCGACGGGGCTCCCATTTCTCGCGCTGGATCGCGCTAGCGTGGCCGGACGGATGCCGCTGTTCGACCGCTTCCGACGAGCGAGCGCGCGATCTCTTTCCCCGCAGCCTCGCACGCTCGCGCTGGTGGCGGTGGCCGCGCTCTGCGCGCTGGCAACGCCGGGGTGCGGGGGCGGGAACGGCGCCTCGCGCGAGCGTTTCGGACGGACACGCCACGCGGGGCGCCACGCCGTGTTCGGCGGCCACCACCGGCACCGCCCGCACATCCGCTCCAGCCGCCATCGTGGAGGCGCGACGGCGCCGTCTCCGGCACGAGTTCCGCTGCTCGGGTTCCACGAAGTGCGCGATCCGCCGCCTAGCGCTCGCTACCCGGCCCTCTACCTCGATCCGGCGAAGTTCGCGATGATCATCGACTGGCTGCGGCGACACGGTTTTCGCGCGGTTACTTTGGCGCGTCTCGTGGCGGCTTGGCGCGGGCGCGCTCAGCTCCCGGCGCGGCCCATCGTTCTCACCTTCGACGACGGCTATGCGAGCGTCTACCGCAACGCGTTTCCCCTCCTCGGGCGGCTGCGCTGGCCGGCGGTGGTCTACCTCGAGGTCGCCGCGCTGCACTCTCCCGACGGACTTCGCCCCCGACAGGTGCGGAGGCTCGTGGCGGCCGGGTGGGAGATCGCGTCGCACACGCTCACACACCCCGATCTCACGCGCACAGGTACGGCCCAGCTCGAGCGTGAGCTACGCGGATCGCGACGCGCGATTGCGCGCCTTTTCGGTGTCCGGGCAACCGACTTCTGCTACCCAGCGGGGCGTTTCGACCGCGGCGTCGAACGTGCTGTCGCACGCGCCGGCTACCAGGCCGCCGAGACCGAGCTGCCCGGTCTCGCCACACGCCGAAGCGATCCACTCGCGCTGAGGCGGATCATGGTCGCCCGCGACGAGCCGTTGCCGAGCCTCTTCGCGCTGCTCTCACACGCTGCGGGCCGCCGCGCGCACCGAGCGCGGCGAGCCTGACGGCGCCTGCCTTCAGCCCTCGCGCTCGCGCATCCGCTTCAGCGCCTGGAGCAGCAACTTGCGGTGCATGGCGGCGATCAGATCGTGCAGCGGATCGATGCCGGCCTCGATCAGGGCGACGGCGCGCTCCGTCGGCATCCGCCCGACCAAGCGCTCCATCAGCACCGCGATCTCCTCGCGCGCGAGCTCCTCGAGTAGGCGCTTGTAGCGCAGCGTGTCGTAGACCGTGAAACCGAGGCGCTCGTCGTAGCCACCGGCGCGGAAGCGGCCGATCGCCTCGACGATCTGCACATCGAGCGGCGC
>BEIR01000005.1 GCA_002898855.1 bacterium HR41 | reverse complement strand
CGCTCGCCGATATCGCGCACCGTCAAAACGATCCCGCCGATCTTCGGGTCGGTGGAGCGGTCGCTTGCGACGATCTCGGCGTGAACCGTGTAGCCGCTGTCGTGGCGCAGGCGACAGTCGATCCCGTCGCCGTTCGTGCGCGCAGCCGCAGCCGCTAGGAAGTTGGCGACGAGCTCCCGGTCCTCGTCGGCAACTAGGGCGTCGAACGGCACGCCGACGAGCGCGCACGCGTCGCGGCCGAAGAGACTCTGGGCGGCACCGCCGGCCCAGCGGACGACGAGCTGGTCGCCGAGTACCAACAGGCAGTCGCGTGACTGCTCGAGCAGAGCGCGCAAGCGCTCTTCCTCCGCACGCTCGGCGGCGCGCAGCTCTTGCGCGATGCGCATCCGCCGGCGCGTTCGCTCGAACCTCCAGGCCAGCGTTCCCACGAGCACGCCAGCGAGCAAAACCGACAGCAACAGGATCAGGCGGGCGCGTGTGAGCGTCGATCGGGCGGTCGCCCGTTGCCCGCGCGCGAGCGCGGCAGCGTTCGCTTCCAACCGCTCGATCGCCGGTTGGATCCGCGTGCGAGCAAGGCGCACGGCTCGCGCTGCGTCACCACGCTGGAAGGCGCCGTAGGCGTCCATGCCGGCGTTGAACAGATCGCTGTGATCGCGGCTGAGAACGGCGAGCGCCCTGTGCGTTCCGGTGGATCGGAGCTCGTCCAGTGCGGCTTGGATACGTGACCAGGTGCTCACGCCGGCGGCCGACAGCGCGCTGCCGAGCGGCGCCGACGCGCCCTCGGTGTAGTAACGGAAGAGGCCCTGCCATGCGATCGCCGAGACATTGGCGGCCTCGGCACGGATCTGTTCGAGCGCCACCTCCGCGCGTCGGTACTCGTCGGCACGGCGGCGTGTTGCATCGGCGACCACCATCAGAGCAGCGACACTGGCCACCCCTGCGACGGCGAGCAGCCACTGGGTAGCTGTGAGACCGCGCGGCACTAGCCGCGCGGCGACACCTCTGAGCGGTCTGAACACTTCTCCCCCGTGGGTATGGGCAGGTCCTGTATCGGCATCGGCCGCGCAGCGGCGGAAATTGATCGGCCAGGTGTCCAGGCTGTCTGGACGAGGGCCACGCGATCCGCAGCGAAGGGCGCGAGCGTCCGCATGCCTCGCTAGCGTCGGGCGCGCATGCGCGTGATCGTCGCTCGTTGCGAGGTGGAGTACCGTGGCCGCCTGCGCACGCGATTGCCCGAGGCAGTGCGCATGGTGCTGGTGAAGGGCGACGGCTCGGTGCAGATCCACGCCGATTACGGCGGCTACAAGCCCCTCAACTGGATGAGCGCACCGACCGCGATCGAGGAGCAGCCCGGTCTTTTGCGCGTGCGCCGCGTGCGCGGGCCCGACGAAGAGATCGAGGTCCGCATCGCCGAGATCCTCGCCGACCACGAGTTTCCGCTCGACGCCGAGTCGAAGCTCGAGAAGGACGGGGTCGAGGCGGAACTGCAGCGTCTGCTTGCCCACGATCCGACATCACTCGGCGAAGGTTTCCTGCTCGTGCGGCGCGAGTGGGCGACCGACATCGGGCCGGTCGATCTCCTCTGTCGCGATGCCGACGGCGGGTACGTGGCTGTCGAGATCAAGCGCGTAGCCACGACCGAGGCGGTCGACCAGCTGACGCGCTACCTCGAGCGGATCAACGCCGATCCTCAGCTACGCCCTTGTCGTGGCGTGCTGGCTGCTTGCGCGATAAAGCCCCAAGCACGCGCCCTTGCCGAGTCGCGCGGCATCGTCTGCGCCGAGATCGATCTGGCGCGACTGCGCGGCGAGCGCAGTCCCGAGCTGCGCCTCTTCGCGGCCTGATCGTCGCGGCCCGAACGGGCGGCTTCTCGCGCCCCGACGGGCGTGCGCGAACCCTAGGCGAGGTCGGGCGCGCCGCCTTTATGCTCGCTTGCGATGGCACGACGCCCGGCGGCGCAGGGGGAGGTGGATTTGGCGATCGTCACCGGCAGCTTCCTGCACGCACGGCACCGGCTCGTCTACGACCGTTACGGCAGCGGCGGCCGCTACGTAGTTCTCTTGCCGGGCCTTTTGTTTCCGCGCTGGCTCAACGATCCGTTGGCGCGCGCTCTCGCCGAGCGCGGCTTCTGCGTCTACACCCTCGATCTCCTCGGGCACGGCGAGTCCGACCGTCCGACCGAGATGTGGGAGTACTCGATGACGCGCCTCGCCGAGGGCGTGATCGGCCTCCTCGATCACGAGGGGATCGAGCAGGCCGTGGTCGGTGGCCCGTCGCTCGGCGCCAACACGACGCTCGAGGCCGCTGCTCTTGCGCCGGAGCGGATCCGCGGGATGGTGCTTTCGATGCCAGTGCTCGACAATGCGCTGCTCGCCGTCGCGCTGGCCTTCACTCCCCTGCTCGTGGCGTTGACCTTCGGAGCGCCCGCGATGCGGGCTGTCGCCGCGGTGGCACGGCGACTGCCGCGCGGCGTCTCGCACTTGACCGATACCGGCCTCGATTGGCTGGCACAAGATCCCAAACCCTCGGCGTCGCTGCTGCAGGGGCTGTTCTACGGACGTGTCGCTCCTCCCCACGAGCAGTGGGGCGAGCTGCGCCAACCAGCGCTCGTGATCGGGCACCCGCGCGACCCGATCCACCCCTTCTCCGACGCGGACCAGCTCGTGCGGGCGCTGCCGAACGCTCGTCTCGTGCGCAGCAGCTCGATCCTCGAACTGTGGATCTCGCCGGCGCGACTGACCGACGAGATAGCTCGCTTCGCAGCGCGATGCTGGCGCACCGCGGCGCGGTCCAGGGCGCCCGCTCGGCGAGCACGCCCTAGTAACGTACGAGGCGGCCGCGTGCGCCGGACATCGACCTGAACGTTTCGTGAGCCGTCCCGCCGAAAAGACAGAGCGCGCATCCCGGTTACGCGCAGCGTTGCTTGCAACGTCGGTGACGGTCGCGCTCGTCGCGAGCGCCTGCGGTGGCACCAGCCGCAGCGCACCGGAAGTGTTCCCGAGCGGGGGCGAGGCGCCGAACGTCGGCAACGCCACAGCTGACGTGCGGGCGGCGGCGCGGGCGGCAGGCTGCGACTACAAAACGATGCGCGCCCCGTCGCGCGACCACGTCAACGACCGCAACGCGCCCGTCAAGTACAGCTCCAACCCACCGACGTCCGGCCGCCACTTCGAGTTCGCTGCGCGCGACGGCCTCTACCAGCGCGCACCGAAAGACACCGAACTGGTGCACTCGCTCGAGCACGGCCGCGTGATTCTCTGGGCCAAGCCCAACCTGCCGCGTAGCCAGCGTGCCGCTCTGCGCGCCTACTTCGAGAAGGACGACTGGATGATGTTGCTCGTGCCACGCCGGACGATGCCCTACGCCGTAGCGATGACCGCCTGGAACGCCGATCCGGCGCCCCTCGGCACGGGGACGGCTGCTCGGTTGTCGCAAGCTCGACGCAGCGACGTGGCGGGCGCTGACCGCTTTCCGCGACGACAACCGCGGCAACGGGCCCGAGGCAGTCTTCTAGCCCTTCCACGCCACGGCACCCGCACACACGCGCTGCATCGTCGCTTTGGCAGCGGTTCTTGCAGTGCCGCAACACTCGCCGCCGTACCCTGTTGGAATCGACGTGCGCGAGAAACCGCCGCCCCAAACCGGCCCTCGTGCGCCGCTGCGATCGGGACCCGGTGCGCCGCTTCGGTCGCTCGGAGCACGCGCAGCGGCGCTCGCGCGGCGTTCGATCTCACGGCGCATGCTCGCAGCCGTGACCGCTGCCGCCTTCGCGGTTGCCGCGGTAGCCGCACTCGTTCTCGCCGGCCGTGGTCGCGTGCACGATTTCGAGCTCCCCGTGAGCACGCGAGCGCTGCCCGCCACCGGGCAAGCCAAGCGCGCTCCCGGTGACGAGCCCAACGACCGCGCCGCGCACGCGGCTGCGTCGCGGCACCTACACCTCGACGGCGAGGACCGGAGGGAAGTCGCTGGCGCGAAGCGGGCGCGCGACTACTCGCTCCGTCTCGCGCTCGAGCGCACCGCCGCGACGCGCACCCTCAGCGGCCAGGAAGACCACGACGCCGCTCGGCGGGAACCGGCGCCGCCGCCCCAGCGCTTCGCCTCCGATCCCCTCCCTACCGGCGAACGTGTCGACCTTGTGGGTGTGCGTTGGCAGGGTCGCCCGCGCGCGGTGTGGTTGCGAGCCCGCCTTGGCGAGCGGGGGTGGACGCGTTGGGCACGGGTCGACGCGGAAGAGTCGGAGGGGCCCGATCCGCAGGCAAGCGAGGTGGTGAGGAACACGCAGCACTCGCTTCCCGTATGGGTGGGTGGCGCTGACGCTGTGCAAGTGAGCACGGATCGCCCGCTGCGCGCCGCGCGCCTCCACCTCGTAGTCGTTCGCTCGCGCGGTATCGCTGCTCTGGCGTCGGCGGTGGTCAAACGGGCAGGCGCAGCGGTGGCAGCGGTCGGACGGCTGTTCTCGGGGGGCACCGCCCACGCCGACGCGCAACCGCAGATCGTGCCCCGTGAAGAGTGGGCGCGCGACGAATGCAAGCCGCGCAAGCCGCCCGAGTACGGCACCGTCAAAGGCGCGGTCATCCACCACACGGTCTCGCTTAACGATTACTCACGCACCGAGGCGCCGGATGTCGTGCTGGCGATCTGCCAGTACCACGTCAACTCCAACAAGTGGAACGACATCGGTTACAACTTCCTCGTCGACCGCTACGGACGCATCTACGAAGGGCGTGCGGGCGGGATCGACAAGGCTGTCGTCGGCGCTCACGCCCAGGGCTACAACTCGCAAACGACCGGGATCGCCCAGCTCGGCACCTTCACGACGACGCCCCAAACCGACGCTGCGCTGCGCGCGACCGCTGCCCTCATCCGCTGGAAACTGCCGCTGCACGGCGCGCCTACGTTCGGCAGCGTGACTTTGACCTCGGCAGGTGGGTCGGAGAACCGCTACCCCGCCGGCACACCCGTCACCGTCGAACGCATCACCGGGCATCGCGACCTCGACAAGACGAGCTGTCCGGGCGACGCTCTCGACGCGCAACTCGCCAGGCTGCGCGAGCTGGTCGGGCGCATCGTGCCCGACCCGACACAGGTCGCCGCACAGCCCACCCTCACGCTCGACCGCCCGCGCTCTCCGCTTGCCTTCGGACGCACGGCGACGGTGACCGGACGCCTCGCCACTACAAACGGCACGGGGATCGGGCAGGCGCGTGTCGTCGTCGAGTATCGCCGCGGCTCACGCTGGCGAGCGCTGGCACGGGCGGTGACGGCAAGCGACGGTTCCTGGCGCGCAAGCTGGCGAGCGACACGGAGCCTGACCGTGCGCGCGCGCGCCAGCCTCGCTAACGGCGAGGGCGTCGGACCGACGACGCCGATCGCTCTGCGCGTGCGCGCGCGGCTCACGGTGGCGTTGCCACGCTCCCGCGTGCTCTACCCGGGCACCGTGTTGCGCCTGCGCGGCTCGATCGCACCGACCTCGGTGCGGCCGCGTTTGGTGCTCTTGGAGGCGCGCGGGAGCCGCAGAGTGCGGCTCACAGTGCTCGCGCTACGGACCTCGCGGCGCGGGCGCTTCGCGGTCGCCCTGCGCGCGCCTAGGCGCAGCGGTCGCTACGTCCTTTATGTCTCGGCGTCAGCGGCCGGGCTCGCCTGGACGCGCACGCCGCTTACGACGCTCACGGTCGTGCGCGGCGGAGGCGGCGGCACGCTAGCGCCCGCCGGTTGACCGGCGGGGCGGCAGAGCCGAGCGCACGCCGAAGACGGCATGTTCGTCCTGGCCGGGGTAGAGAGCGGCCGGCCTGGCTCACTCCGGCCCGAAACCCTGGTGGAGGTCGCTGCTGTAGAGACCGCGGCCGGTGACGAGCAACCCGAAGGTGCGGAGGATGATCTTCAGATCGAGCAAGAGGCTGCGGTGCTCGACGTACCAAAGGTCGAGCTCGATCCGCTCGGGCCAGGGCAGCTCGGTGCGCCCGTGGATCTGCGCCCAACCCGTGATGCCCGGCTTGACCGCCAACCTACGCAACTGGCGCTCGGTGTAGCGCGCGACCTGGGCGGGCACCGTCGGCCGCGGTCCGACGATCGCCATCTCACCGCGGATGACGTTCACCAAGTTGGGCAGCTCGTCGATCGACCACCGTCGCAGCCAGCGGCCGACCGGGGTGATGCGGGGGTCGTCGGCCGTGACGTAGATCCCAGCGCCCAGATGCTCGGCCCCGACGACCATCGTCCGCAACTTGAGGAGCTCGAAGACACGCCCGCCCCGTCAGACCCGTCGCTGCCGGTAGAAGACCGGCCCAGGCCAGGTCAGCTTGATCGCGAGTGCCGCCACAGCGAGTAGCGGCGCCGCCATCACGAGCGCGAGACTCGCCAACGTCACGTCGAGCAGGCGCGTCGCACGACCGTGCGCCACGGTCGGCACCGGCGGGATCGCTTCGGTGATGGGCAACGCCATCGACGCCGCACCACCTTCCGGCCCCTTCGCTGCTGCGCCTGCCCGATCGGCTGCGGCGCGCGTGTCGGCGTTGGCCTGCGCGGCCCCTGTCGAGGCGCTACCGTTGCCGCCGGTCCCGTGCGGATCCTCTATCTCCATCAGTTCTTCGCCACGCGCCAGGACGTCGGTGGGACGCGCTCCTACGAGTTCGCGCGCCGCTTCGTCGCGCGTGGCCACGAGGTGACGATGGTAACCGCCGCGCGCCGACCGGACGAACAGCCCTACAGCGTGGACGGTATCGACGTGGTTCCGGTGCGTGCCGGCTACGCCAACTACGTGGCGGCGACGAACCTACCCTACCGCCGGCGCATGGTGGCGTTTGCGCGCTTCGCCCGCGCTGCTCGCCGGGTCGTGCTCGCCCAGCCGCGCCCGGACGTCGTCTATGCGACCTCGCCGCCGTTGACGATGGCCGGTCCGGCGATCGCCGCCACTCGCCGTTTCGGCGTGCCCCTCGCTTTCGAGGTGCGCGATCTTTGGCCGGAAGCACCGATCCAGATGGGCGCCCTGCGCAACCCGCTGCTGCGCTCGGCGGCGCGCCTGGCCGAGCGTCGCGTCTATCGCGCCGCCGACGCCTTGATCGCGCTCTCGCCGGGAATCCGCGACGGCATGGTGCAGGCTGGCGCCGACCGCGAGCGGATCACGCTCGTACCGAACGCGAGCGATCTCGAACTGTTCCGCCCCGATCGGGATGGTTGGGAGTGGCGGCGGCGCCACGACCTCGCCAACCGCTTCGTGTGCGCCTACCTCGGGACGATGGGCGCTGCCAACGACTTGACACAGGTGATCGCCGCCGCGCGCGAGCTCGAGCGGCGCGGGGTTCGCGACGTGACGATCGTTCTCTGCGGCGACGGCGCGCGGCGACCGGCGCTCGAGGCGGCAGCGGCCGAGGCCGGGCTCGCGAACGTGCGCTTCTGCGGACCGGTGCCGCGAGCCGAAGCGGCTCAGGTTGCGGCTGCCGCCGACGCCTTGCTCGTGATCTTCAAGGCGCTGCCCGCCCTCTGGAAAGGCTCGCCGAACAAGTTCTTCGACGCGCTTGCAGCCGGCAAGCCGGTGATCGTCAACACTCCCGGCTGGCTCGCCGAGCTGGTGGAGCGCAACGAGGCCGGCGTCTTCGTACCTCCTGACGACGGCGACGCGCTCGCGAACGCGCTCGTTCGCCTGCGCGACGACCCGCTCCTGCGCGAGCGGCTTGGGCGCAACGCTCGCGCCCTCGCCGAGCGCGAGTTCTCGCGCGACTTGCTCGCCGCGCGCGTGCTCGACGTGCTGGAAGCGCTCGCCCGCAGCGGCCGCGCCGCCGACCCGCGCTCGCGCGCGCCAGAGCGGGTCGCCTGACAGCAGGGGACACCGTGATCTCGCAAGACGATCGCAGCCCCCGACCCGACGACGGCAGTGCCCGGCACGCAGACACGTCAGCCGCGGGCGTCGATCGCCGGGAAGCTGTCGACCTCTCGTACTGCGTGGTGAACACGAACGGGCGGGAGCTGCTCGCCGCCTGCCTCGCAGCGATCGAGCGCACCCACCCGCGCGAGCTCACGCACGAAGTGATCGTTCTCGACAACGCATCCACCGACGGATCGGTGGCGATGCTGAGTGAGCGATTCCCCGGCGTATCCGTGATCGCGCTCGACAAGCGCAGGGGCAAAGCAGAAAACGATTCGCAGCTCCTGGCAAGCGCCCGCGGCCGCTACTGCCTGCTCCTCAACGAGGACTCCGAGCTTCTGCCCGGTGCCGCCGCTGCGCTCGTCGCCGCCCTCGAAGCCGACCCGCGCGCCGCCGCCGCCGGCGCGCAACTCGTCGCGCCCGACGGGACCCCGCAGGCGTGCGCCTGGCGGTTACCCGGGGTGCTGTGGGCGCTCGCCGCCGTCTGCGGGTTACAGCGACTCGCCGTGCAGAGCAAAGGCAACCGGGTGCGCGAGGTCGGGTGGTGCCAGTCGTCCGCGCTGCTTGTGCGCCGCCGGGCGGCGGCCGAGATCGGCTTCCTCGACCGCGAGTTCTTCGTCTACTCCGACGAGACCGACTTCCAGAAGCGGTTACGCGACGCAGGCTGGCGCATCCTCTTCGTGCCGCGGGCGCGCTGCGTTCACCACGACCAGCTCTCGACCGACCCGCACGCGATGCGGCGACGGATAGTCGAGTTCCACCGCGGACGGTCCTTGTACATGCGCAAGCACCACGGGCCGTTGACGCGCGCGCTGTGGCGTGCGGCGTGGACGTGGTTCTACTGCGTTCGTTTGCTCGTTGCTTGCTTGCGTCGGGGCGACGACACGCGTCGCTGGCGGTTGCACGCCTGGCAGCAGCTCTTGGGAGGGCGGGGCGAGGGTCTGCGCGAAGCGGCAGCGGCGTTCAACCGCAGCCGCGCGGCGGCTGCCGACGGGTAAGGTCCGCAGCGTGGAGCATCCTGTGCTGGCCGAGCTCGGCGCTGTCGTCGGCGCCCTCGGCTGCCTGCTCGCGCTACTGTCGTACGATCGCGCGCCCTCGCTGGTCGGTGTGGCGGCTCTTGCTGTCGCGGAAGTTGCGCTCGGTGCTTCGCTGCTCGGCACGGCCACTATCGACCGGCTCGTTTCGCCGACAGGAGCGGTCGCGGCGTTCGCCGCTTGCCTGCTGCTCGGCGTCGGCGCCGCGATCTTGGTGCGCTGGCCGGAAGCGCTCGCACCACTGGCGGTGGCGCTCGCGCCGCTGCGACCGCCGCTCGACTTCGGCCCCGAACACCCGCTGTTCGTGGCGGCAGCGCGCGACGGTCGACTCGGCCGCCTGATCCCGCTCTACACGCTCCTCGCCTGCGCGACTCTCGCCTTCGTCTGGCGGCTCTACCGCAGTGGAGGGGCACCGCCGCTGCCGCGCGCGCTGGCTCGTCCAGCGAGCCTCCTCCTCGCCTTCGTGTGCCTATCTCTACTGTGGGCCGAGGACCGCGAAGCGGCCGCCAACTATCTGTTCTTCTTCGCGCTGCCGTTTGCGACGCTTCTCTGCATCGTCGGGCGCACTCCAGCGGCGCTCGCCATGCCCCGCCACACGGCGTGGGTCGCCACTGGCTTGGCCGCGCTCTTCGCCGCCATCGGCATCTGGCAGTTCGCGACCCATGAGCTCTTCTTCTACGCACCGAACCTCGCGCTCTCGAACGCCAACACCGACCTCTTCCGCGTCACCTCGCTGTTCGGCGACCCGAGCCTCTATGCGCGCCACCTCGTGCTCGCGTTGTGCGTGATCCTCGTCGCGGTCGCGCTCGGCCGCCTGCGCGCTCGCTACGCCTGGCCGCTGGCCGCGCTCCTTTGGATCGGCATGCCGTTTTCGTTCTCGCAAACGAGCATGGTTGCGCTGATCGCCGCGGCCTGTGCAATCGCGGTAACGCTGGGCGGCCATCGGCTCAAGCTCGCCGCGACCGCTGCGGCGCTGGCGGCCTCGGTGCTCGCGGTCGGCTACGGCGCTTGGCAAGTGGCAAACGGCGTGTCGGTGAACCGCGTCTCGAGCGACCGCCTGGGCCGCCTCGAGCGCACGCTCGACGCTGCCGGCGAGAGTCCGCTGTTCGGCGTCGGCATCGCCAGCCAACCGCGCGTCAGCAAGCGCCTTGCGCACAGCGACCGACCGATCGCGAGCTTCGCCGCGCACACCGCTCCCGCCGCCGTCATCGCCGAGCTCGGTGCTCTCGGGTTCGCTCTTTTCGCCTGGGCCTGCGTCGGTGTGTGGCGAACGCTCGCAGAGCTGCGCCGGTTCCACGAGCCGCTCGCGGTCGCACTCGGCGCCTGTCTCATCGCCCTGTTCGTGCACGCGCTCGGCTACAGCAACTTGCTCGAGGACCCGCTGACCTGGGTGCTGCCCGCGCTGGCGGCATCGTGGTTGGCGCGGCCCGATCCAGAGAGCCGCTGGCGGGCCTGTCAGCGCGCGCGTAGCGGCGAACCGGCCGCGCGTGGTGCGAAGACGCGCCAGCTCTCTGCGCTCCCGACAGCCGAAGCGGCGCGATGACCGGGGAGCACGCTCCAGCGAGCGAAGCCAATGCCCTCGCGAAAACCGCGGGTGGGACTGGCGCCCGAGTGGCCGCTTGCTCCGGCCGAGGCGCCACACCACCGCGACCGGCCGGTGTCAGCGTAAACGCCCACGTCGGTCTCGCCGTGGCGGCAACGCTGCTCGCGTGTGCAGCGATCAACCTTCCCGAGCTCGGCAGCGACGGCTGGCCGTTCCGTCCCAGCGAGGTTCGGCCGACAGGACCCCTCGCCTGGCTTGCGCGCCTCGTCGACGGCCGCCCCGATCTTGGGCTGCCACGGGCAGCGGCCATGTGCGCTGCGCTGCTCGCGGTCGGCTACGGCGTCACGACGCTCGCACGCCGGCGCAGTTCGCTGCGAGGAGCGGTCGCAGTCGGGGCGTTAGGTGCGCTGTTGCTGCTAGTGCCGGCGACCGCCATCCAGTTGGCGCTGCGCTCGGCGACCGCCCCGTGGTTCTACACCAACGACTCCACCTACCAGATCGAGCTGGCGGGCGACCTTGTTTTGCGCGGCGAAAGCCCGTATGGTCACGACTGGCGCGGCTCGGGGCTCGAACGCTTCTACACCTTCGACGGCAGCCGATCGCCGCGCATCGAGCGCACCGAGCCGGCCCTCGACCACTTCGCCTATCCACCGGCCTCGGCCTTGAGCGGCGCGCTCTGGCGCTTGCTGCCGACGCCGTTCGACGACTACCGCCTCTTCGTGCTGCTCGCCACACTCGCCGCCGGCGCGGCAGCGCTCGGTTTGAGCGGACCGCCGGCGGCCCGCGCCGCCGTCGCCGTCTTGCTCGTCGCCAATCCGATCGCGGTGCGGTCGGTGTGGTTCGGCCAGAACGACGCGCCCGCGCTGGCGCTTTCGGTGCTCGCTTGCGCGCTCGCGCTGCGGGGGCGAGCGGCGTCGGCACTCGCCGCGCTCGCACTCGCTGGCCTTTTCAAACAGTTCGCGCTGTTCGTCGCCCCGTTCGTGGCGGTGATCGTCGCGCAGCGAGCGGGCGGGCGGGCGCTTGCCCGCGGGTCCGCGGTCGCTGTCGCTGTGCTTGCGGCGGCGAGCTTGCCGTTCTTCGTCGCCTCGCCGAGCGCGTTTGCGAGCGATGTGGTGGGCTACGGCGCCGCGACCTACCGCATCGTCGGTTACGGCCTTGCGGGGATTTTGGTCGAGATCGGAGCGATCGGCGACCGCCGCGACTATTACCCGTTCGTGCCGTTGTTCGTGGCGGTGTGGCTTCCGCTCGCGGCCTGGTTGACCCTCCGCGCCTGGCGCGATCGCTCAGCCGGCGCGACGCTGGGCTACACCGCTGCGGCGCTGGCCGTGCTCCTCTTCATCGGGCGAACGTTCAACAACTACTACCTCGTTTGGCCGCTGACCTTCGCCCTCTGCGCGCTGCCACCGCTCGCAGCCGAACGCGAGCGCGTCCCCGCGCCGCCACTCGACCGTGGCACGAGCGCGTGAAGGTGCGCGCGGCCGACGACGTACAACCTCTCGCCGTCGGTGACCACGGGGTTCGCGTACTTGCCGGCGCGGAACCGCCACACCTCTCGCCCGGTACGCGCGTCGAGCGCATACGTGCCATCGGGCCCGCGCTTGACAGCGCGCTTGGCTGCCGACCCACAGCTCGAGCACGTCGAGTAATAGATGAGGCCGTCTAGCACCGTCGGTGCACCGTGCACGGCGCCCGGCGCCTCGCGCACCCAGCGGACGTCGCCGGTCGCAGCGTCGAGCGCGTAGAAGCGTCCGTCGTAGGTGCCGGTGAAGATCGAGCGGCGCCAGGCGGCAGCAGCCGCGTAGATGTAGGTGCCGAGCGGCCGCGCCCACAGCAAGCGGCCGCTGCGAGCACCGAACGCGTACATCGTGCCGTCGGTGTTCCCGATGTAGACGCGCCCGTAAGCGACCGTCGGGGTGGCGTAGAAGAACTCGCGCATTCCGAAGCGCGCGTGCGCTTGCGCCCGCCAGCGCAGGCGCCCCGTGCGCGCGGACAAGGCGTAGAGCGAGCCGGCGTCGGTAGCTATGTAGATCGTGCCCCGCCAGTACGCCGCCGAGGTGTTGACCTGCTCGTCGGTGGCGAAGCGCCAACGTAAGCGGCCACTGCGCGCGTCGAGCGCGTAGACGTTGTGGTCCCAGGACCCGACGTACACCGTTCCCTTGACGACGAGCGGCGACGACTCAACCGGGGCGGCACGAAAGATCCACTTGCGTTTGCCGGTGCGAGCGTCCCAGGCGACGACGTAGCCGCTCGCGCCGGGCCGGTCTTGGGGACAGGGCACGAAGTCCATCCACGACTGGATGACGAGCCCCCGCCACAGGGCGGGCGAGGCAGCGGAGCAGCGGCCCGTGCGTTTGCGCCACACGACCTTCCCGGTACGCGCGTCGAGGGCGAAGAAGAGCCCTCGCTGTTGCGGCTGGAAAACCATGCCGTAACCCACGACGGGCGGAAACTCGAGCGTGTCGCGAGCGTCGATCGTCCACAGACGACGGAAGGGGGGGCGCAGGTCGAAACCGGCCGCGACATGGGTGCGAGCGGAGTCGAAGCCGTAGGTAGGCCAGGGAACGGCGGGCGTTCGCGGCTGGCGCTCGCGCTCGGGCTCGGTGGGGACGAACTCTTCGCGCGCCGACCCGCGCTTCTCAAGCGGGCGCGTCTGGTCGCGGATCCACAGCCCGAGCGCGACAGCAAGAGCCAGCGCGCCCGCGGCGGCCACGCCCAGCACCGGCTTCCTCTTCGCCAGTCGGCGCACGAGGCGTAGCTTGTCAGATGGCCGCTTGCCGCCCACTCCATCGGGGACCGGGCCGCTCTCCGCCCCGCTGAGCGTGGCGCCCCAGCCCCAGCGAGCCAGCCACCCCAGCGCTTGCGAGCGTGCCGTCCCAGCCCTACCTAGCGTGCCGTCAGCACGCCGGCGAGGGAGATCGTCACGTGCCGCACATCGTCCCGGAAACTGCGCGGCACAAGCTGCGCAAGCCAGCCGTCGACGCCTGCTTGGACGATGAGACCACGCCCGTAGCGGTAGGCGACAAGTGCGGTTGCTCCGTCGGGCGCGGCCGCGACGGACAGCGTCCTTGCGCCGGTCGGCAGCTTCCTCGTCACCTCGAAGCGGTCGAAAAGTCCGACCAAACGATCGACGCGACGGAAGACGCCCAGGGTGTCGCTCTGTACCGCGAGCGGCGCCGGGGCGTAGCGACGCAAGCTGGTGAGCGCCCCGAAAACGTCGGCGGGGCGCCGCTCACCGCACTCGAGGCGCTCGCCCACGATCGCGCACGACCGGTGCAACGAGTCGCGCCCGAGGAAGGCGATCGCTCCCCCGGCTGCGACGTGGCGGCGGATCGCGGCACGCGTAACGGCGCCCGCGTAACCGAGGCTGCCAGCCACGACGATGCTCGGGCCGATCGCGCCCGCCACCGAACGCCCGGCCGCGAGCCAGCGACCACGCTCGAGCTCGACGTCGGTGGCGATGTCAATGGTGAAACGGGCGCGCTCGAGCAGGCGCACAAGCGTGCCGACACGGCCGGCCTCGCTCGCTATCCGCGCAAAAGGCCGCGCCAGCGACACCGTGCCGCCGCGCGGTCCGATCGTCTCGACGAAACCATCGCTGTCGCCGTCGGCGGGGTTCGCCGCCTGCCAGCTCGATAGCGGCACGACCACGAGCAGCCGGCGCTCGCCACCGCCGCGTACCGTGCCCTCGACCGCAAGCGGCCACGACGCGCGCACGCGGCCGCGCTGGACGGTGACCACGTACAGGCCGGTGCGCGCGCTGACCGGCACGCGCAGGCGGAAGAAGCTGCCGGCGGCACGGAAGCGACGCAACGTCCCGGCCGAGCCGGCTCGTCGGAGCGACACACGATAGGCACCCTCTCGCGCGCCGGTCGGCGCGACCGCGAAGCGCACTCGCGTCCCGGGTCGCACGGCGACCACCGGTCCCGTCACCGCTAGTCGCGTGACCGTCACGCCGGTGCCAGCGCGTGCGATCTGCGCGGTCGGCGCGCGAGCCGGCGCCAGGCGCTCGTTGCCCGCCCGGTCGCGCACGCGCACCGTGAATGCGTAGTGACCGGGAGGGGCCGGCCGCTCGCCGACCCGACCGTCCCACACTCCCGTGCGACCGTGGCCGCGGAAGCGCGCGACCCGATGCGCACGACCGGAGTGGTCGCTGCGGAAGACGAAAAACTCGGGGGAGCGATTGGCGGGACCGGCGTAGCGCACCGTTACGGGCTCGCCGGGCGCCGCCAGCGCCGGTTTCGCCGCCACCAGGTGCACGGCCGGTGGCTTGGTATCGACAACCAGCTCCTTGATCGAGTCGACGACACGCCCCTCGTCGCGCGCTATCACGCGTAAGCGGTAGATCCCGTCGGGGACACGGCGCCCGTCGTCGTCGCGCCCGTCCCAGCGGAAGCGGTAACGCACGTCGCCAGGCAGGCGACGGAAAGGCACAAGCTCGCGCACCTCGCGGCCCTCGGCGTCGATCACCCGGAACGAGACGACGGCGTCGCGGGTGAGGTCGAAACCGACCGTGGCGGTGTCGCGTACGCCGTCGCCGTTGGGAGAGAACGCCACCGGTTGTGTCGCGAAACGCAGCACGAGGGGAAAGCCGCCCTTCAAACGCTGGGTGGCGATGAAAGCGCCCAAGGTCGCCACCAACACGGTCGCGAAAAGCAGGCGTGTAGCCGGCGAACGCACGCCGGAACCCTAGTTCGCTACCTCGGCTCGCAACAATGCCACCTGTCGATGGTCGAGCTGATCGATCCGCGCGGCGATGTCGCTCCTTATACGCGTCAGCTCGCCTCGGCTCTCGCCGGCAGCGGTGTCGATGTGCGCGTAGTCACCGCGCCGTTCGTGCACGGGGCCCTTGCGCCCGCAGCCGGCGTCACGGTCGACGAGCGCTTCCACCGTCTGAGCGGGCGGATCGCGAAGCGGCGCGTGCGCGCGTTCGCTCGCCTGCTCGAGCACCCTTTCGACGCTCTCGCCCACCGCGCCGCGCATCGTGGGGCGACCCTCCGCCACTACCAGTGGCTCCCCTACGAGCCGGTCGACCCCTGGCTTTTGCCCTCTGGCCGGCCGCGGCTGCTCACGCTCCACAACGTCTTGCGTCGCAGCGGAATGCTCGGCTCGAAGCGTTACCTACGCGCCCTCGGACAGCGTTTCGACGCGCTCGTCGTGCACACTCGCGCCGGGGCCGAGGCGCTCGTTCGAGCGGGCTTACCCGCCGAACGCATCTGCGTGCATCCCCACCCTGCCTTCACCCACCTGCGCTCGCTAGCGGGCCGCGCGGCGTTGCCGGCGCCGCTCGCGAGCGCCACCGAGGCTCCCGCGGTCCTCTACTTCGGCTCGGTACGTCCTTACAAGGGACTCGACTCGCTGCTGCGTGCCGCACGCCAGCTGGAAGGGTGCGAGCTGTGGGTTGTCGGGCGTCCACTTGTTGGCGATCTCGGCTGGGCGCGAGCGCTCGCCCGCGAGATTCCGGTGCCGGTGCGCTTCGTCGACCGCTACGTCTCGGACGCCGAGGCGGCGACACTGTTCGCTCGCGCCGCGGTGGTGGTGCTGCCCTACCGCGCGATCGACCAGTCGGGCGTTCTCGCCGTCGCGCTCGGGCTCGGCCGCGCTGCGGTGGCGACAGCTGTCGGCGGCTTTCGCGAACTGGGCGAGGAGTTCGGTTATCCCGCTCTCGCCCGTCCGGGAGACGAAGACGAGTTGGCCGAGCGGATCGCGGACCTCGTGTCGCACCCGCAACGGCGCCGAGAGCTCGAAACCCGTGCCGAAGAGCTCGCAGCGGGACCGCTTTCTTTCTCTGCGGTCGCGCGCACGCTGATCGCCTTGTACGAGCGCCTTGGCCTACCCAGCGCGCGGAGCGTCGAAACGGAGACAGAAGCGTGAGCCTGCGCGCGATCTTCATGGCCAAACACAAGCGCTCCGCGGCGCGCGCGCTGGAATGGCTCGTCGAACGCGGCGTCGAGGTGCGCGCAGTCGTCTGCCCCGCCGACCCCGGCGACGCCCTCGACGCGCAACGCGTCGACCTTGTGGCGGAGCGTTACGGCCTCGCGCTCAGCGACGATCGATCCTTGTACGAGCGCATCGCTTGTGGCGACCCGGAGCTGCAAGACGTCGACCTCGTGCTGTCGTTCCTCTTTTGGCGACGCATCGAACGACCGCTGATCGAGCTGCCGCGCCTTTACTGCCTCAACTTCCATCCCGCCCCGCTTCCCGAACTGCGCGGCCTCGGCGGCTACAACGTCGCGATCCTCGAGGGCTACCGCGAGTACGGCGTCTCGTGCCACCACGTGGCGGAGACGATCGACACCGGCGACATCGTTCGCGTGGTTCGTTTCCCGATCGATCCCGACACCGAAACGGCGCTGTCGCTCGACCTGCGTAGCCAGGAAGCGCTGCTCGAGCTTTTCCGCTCGGTGATCGACGAGGTCGTCGCGGGGCACGAGCTGCCGCGCATCCCGCAGGGGGCGGGGCGCTACGTCGACCGGGCCGAGTTCGAGCAACTGCGCGTGGTCCGTCCCGGCGACGTCATCGAGCGCAAGATCCGGGCGTTCTGGTATCCGCCCTACCCCGGAGCGGTGATCGAACTCGAAGGTCGGCGTTTCACGCTTGTCGACGAGGCGCGTTTGCGCGAACTGGCCGCGATCTACCGCCGGGCTGGCTGGGTGCCCTAGGGTCGCGAGTTGGCGTCGCTGCGCACCCGCCATCGCAGCCGCCCGACACCAGGCCGCGCGAGGCCGCGTCCCGCGAACTCGCGCAGCGCGACCTACGGTGTCTGGTCGGCGCCGGCGATGACCACGACGCTCGCGTCACCGCCGAGCTGACGTGCGACCGGGTCGATCGGCTCGCGCTGGGCGATTCCGAGTTTGCGGCCGACGAACGCCGCTTCGCGTTCGTGCCCGGGCTGGAACAGCACGACCGATTCAGCGCGCTGCTGGTCGGAGTTGTTGGTGATGTTGCCGACGTCGAAACCGAGCGCCGAGAGGCGATCGCCGATCTGCGCCGCGAGCCCCGGGACGGTCGTGCCGTTCAGGACTGCGACGGTGATCTGGGAGGGCACGATCGGCCGCGCTGTCTGCTTGCTTGTCCCATCGCTTCCCGAGCGGCGCGCGCTGCTCGTCTCGCGACTCGGCGGGTTGAGGAGCGCAGATCCGCCGACACCAGCGATCGCGACGAGCGCGAGCACTAGCACTGCGACTGCCAGCAGCCGCCGCGGCGCCAATGCAGCGAGCCGCCGCACGCCGCGCCGCTCGCCAAGCCCGCCGCGCATGATCACCGTCTCGTCCGCAGCGACCGTGCCGGTGGCGCCGGCGAGCTTCGCGCTCTCTTGACGCAGCGGTGGCGTGTCGGGGCGGATGGTGATCGTCGGTCGCCCGTGTGGGGGTGTCGCACCGTTGCCAGTGGTACCGGCAGCGACTCCCGCGGCGGGTGCCCCGCTCACCGCCGCGGCGCCGGCGCTGGCCTCGGTCGGAGCAGCGGGCTCGGAGGGTGCGCCGGCATCGCGCGCCCCTCCGCCCACTTGGGCCGCGGCGGGCGCTGCGCCAGCTGCGGTGCGTGCCGCCTCGGCCGCCGCCGGAGTGGCCGGAACCGCACCGGCGGGCTGACCCGCCGCCTGCCCGGCAGCGGCCGACGAGCGCGCTACGTCGACAGCTGTCGGTGTCGCGAGCGGGGCGCTTCGCACTGACTGCACGGTGCGGACTCGTTCGGCCTCGCGCTGGGCGACAGCTCGAGCGAACTCCTCGGCCCACTGACGGAGTTGGCGCAGCTCGCGGGCGTGAGCGAAGTAAAGCGACGCCAGCACCGCGAGCCCCGCCACCGAAGCGATCCCCGCGTACGCACCGATCTGCTGAACGAGCTCGCCGACCAACCTACGACACTCTAGAGCGACGTCGTCTTACCCCCAGCGGGCCGCGGCTCCGACTGCGCGTCGCTGCCATCGCCGCGACTAGCCCAGCGCTCGGCGGCGAGCTCGGCTACCGCCGCCGCCACATCGCCCGAGCTACCCGTGTAGGCCAGCTCCTCGATGCGAGCGAAAACGGCGTCGACCCACGCGGGGTCGATCGGCGCCCGCTCGGCACAGACGATCTTCTCGGCCGCCGTCGGGCGCGGTGTCTCGTCGGGGTTGAAGAGCTCTTCGTGCAGCTTCTCTCCCGGGCGCGGTCCGACGATCTCGATCGCAATGTCCACCCCCGGCTCGTAGCCGGCCAGCCGGATCATGTTCCGTGCCAGCTCGATGATCGGCACCGGCTCGCCCATCTCGAGCACGAAGATCTCGCCGCCGCGCGCAAGGTCGCCAGAGCGGATGATCAGCTGCACGGCCTCGGGGATCGTCATGAAGTAGCGCGTCATCCGCGGGTCGGTGACCGTCACCGGCCCGCCCTTCGCGATCTGGCGCCGGAAGATCGGCACGACCGAGCCCGACGAGCCGAGCACGTTGCCGAAGCGCACCGCTGCGTAGCGCGTGCCCGGATATCGACTCTGGGCCGCTTCGACCGCCCACTCGGCGAGCGCTTTAGAGGCGCCCA
>BEIR01000004.1 GCA_002898855.1 bacterium HR41 | reverse complement strand
GCGGCGGTTTGCGGTGCATCGGCCGGCGAGCCTTGTGGAGAGTGCGCGGAGCGCTCGCGGCGAGCGCTTTCGTCGTCTGCACGCTGCTCGAGGGGCTCCTGCTGCACGAGCTGCCGCCAGCGGCTCTCGGCGTGCGATCGGAGGCGATGAGCGTGCCCTTCGCTCTGATCGTCGCGGCCAGCGCCAACCTCGTGCTCGTGGGCGCTGTCGCGCCGTGGCTCAGCCGCCGCCTCGAACGGCGCGCGATCGCAGGCGGCGAAGAGCTGCCGCCGGCGCTGCGACGCGTGGCGCTGCGCGATCGCGTCGCAGCGCTGCTCGTCGTGCTCGGACTGTTGGGCTGGCTGGCGGCCGGTCTCGCCAGTCGGCCGCTGGTCGTAGCCGCCGACCGAGAGCAGGAAGAGAACGCCCGCGCGGTGCGCGACTGGGTGCTGCGCAGCGGCGACCGGGAGCTCGTCGCCAACCTCGCCAGCGCCAACACCGTCGCGCTTGCTGAGCGGTTTTTCCGCACCTGCATCCGCAAGCGGTCGGGCGCCTATGTGTGCCTGCTCGTCGACACGTCGCGCGACCCGCCGAGCGTCGTCCGCGACCGCGACTCGCGCCCCAACTGGGAGGCGATCGGCGAGCGCTGAGCTGCGGACCGACCCGCGCCGGGTGTTCGCCCCGCGCTAGTAGGACGCGATCCGCAAAAGTCGCTCGCACCGCCCGGCTCCACCGAGCTCGTAGACGGCGACGTCGTTGCGACCACGCCGCAGCACGCTCTCGGGGATCACCAGCGAAAAGAGTTCGCGTCGATCGCCACGCATGTGGAAGGTGCTGCCGACGGCGGCCACGCGCCCGTTGACGGCTACCGCGATCCGCCGGCGAGCGCCGGCACGACCGCCCTCAATCCAGCCTGCCACCTGCACGGGGATCGTTCGCGCGCGCGGGTCGACGTTGCGGAACAGCTCGGCCCCGAGCAGCCGCGCACGAACGCTCGCCGTCCCGCTCGCGACCGACCGCACCGAGGCGCCGACGACCTTCCCGCTATCGCCGAAGGCGTACAGCGACGCCCACGGCGAGCCGCGCAACAGGGTGCTCGCCGGACCCGTGCCGTAGATTCGTGCGCGCTCGCGGATGTTCGCGCGCCGGCGGCGGTTCCACTCCGACAGCGAGATGCGTACCGTCGCCGAGAAGTCGCGCTTGGGGATCGACACCGTGCGCCTGCGGCGATGGACGGGGTCGAACGCCTGGCGGCCGTCGACGCGCCAGTCGATCGGTAGGCCAGCGAGGTAGGCGACGGTGGGAAGCACGTCGACCGTGCGCACCAGAGCGTCGACCACCGAGCCACGACGTTGCCCAGGCGCCTTGATCAGGAACGGAACCGGCGCCACCTCGTCGACGTTCGAGCGTGTTACTTGCCGCCGGTCGCGCACCCCGACCTCGAAGGCGATCCCGTGGTCGGCGGTGATCACGATCAGCGCCTGGTCGAACAGTCCGAGCTTCTTGAGTCGCGCGAAGATGCGGCCGAGCTGGTGATCGACGAATCCGGCCTGCAGGAGCATTCGCTGCTCGTTGTGCAGAGTGAGCCAGCGGTCACCGAAGCCGGCGACGTTGGCGAGCCGTTCGAGGGTCACGCGCACCTCGCGACCCGACGGCAGGTAGATCCACGGGAGGTGCGGTAGCAGCAGGTGCTTGTAGTAGAGCGTGCGCCCGGGGCGACGCTTGATCTGGGCGATCCAGCGGTCCCAACGCTCGCGCCTGCCGCCCTTGATGTTCTCGAGCGTCGGTTTGCGCTTGACGACGTTGGGACAGACCTTTACCGGGCAGAGGCTCGTTGCTTCCTCGCTGGCGACGACCTTGTAGCCGTGCTTGGCGAAAAGCGTGAAGAGGTTGCGCGGATGCCAGCGCAGAGTGCCGCGACCGTTGCGGGGAGGCAACCGCCCGTCGAGGATCGCTGGTAGTGCCTTCTCGATCGAGTCGTGCACCGCTTGGGTGTTCGGGAACCACGTAGCGGTGCGGGCGAAAGCGGCGAGATTGGGGAAACGCGCTGGATCGATGTGCCCGTCCGGGAGCCGCAGAACATCGACGGGAAATTCGTCGAAGGTCATGAAGACGACGACTCGTGGCGGCTGGGCCGCCGGGCGCGGCGGTTCCGCAGCGTCGTCCGCTACGGCCGAGCCCCCGCGCTCCGCCGCCCACACCACCGCGGCGCCGCCAGCGAGCACGGCGAGAAAGAGGACCATTGCGAGCTTCGCGCGCACGGGCGGGCAGGGTAACCGGTGCGGGCCGGGCGAGCGACTGGTGCGCGTGAAGCCGGTGCCGCACGTCCCTTAAGCGCGTGGCGGCGCGTGGACTCGGGCCGGTGACCGAGCGTCGGCTGGTTCGTGGCGCCTTGTAGGGTCGGTCGAGTGGCACGAACTGGCAGCACGACGCGTCTTTGGGAACGGCTGGCGGGGCTCGAGCTGGCGGTCGAGCGGCTCGAGCTGCGGGGCCAGCGCATCACGGTCTCGAGTGGCTTCGAGCGCCTCACAACCCTTTTCGTCCTCAGCGGCCCCGACGGCACACAGGGGATCGGCGAAGACGTCACCTACGACACCGAAGACCACACGAAGTTGCAGGCCGATCCCGCATGGGCGAGCCCCGACGGCGCTTGCGCGCGCCGCTTGCGCGGCAAGTTCACGCTCGCCGAGTTCGCCGCCCTGGTCGCCGAACTCGACCTTTTCCCCGCCCCGCCCGTGCGCGAAGTGTCGCGCCGCTACCGGCGCTGGGCGCTCGAAGCAGCGGCGCTCGACCTCGCGCTACGGCAGTCGGACAGCGACCTCGCCGAGGTTCTCGGCCGCGAGCCGCGGCCGCTGCGCTTCGTCGTATCGCTGCGCCTCGACGAGGTCGACGGCCGCGCCGACCCCGGCCGCGTTTTGCGACTGCTAGAGCGCTATCCCGGTTTGCGCTTCAAGCTCGATCCCACTAACGCCTGGGACGAGCGTGTATGCGCCGAGCTCGCTGCCACGGGAGCGGTGGATGTGCTCGATCTGAAAGGCCACTACCGGGGGACACCGGTCGATGTCGAGACCGACGTGCGCCTCTACGAGCTGGTGTTTGAGTCTTTTCCCGACGCGATCGTCGAGGACCCCGACGTCGGCGAAGCGACGCTGCCGCTGCTCGCCAAGCACGCAGGACGCATCAGTTTCGACGCTCCCATCCACAGCGTCGAAGATCTCGCGACCCTTCCCTTCCCCATCCGCCACCTGAACATCAAGCCGTCGCGTATCGGGTCGCTCGCCGGTCTGCTCGCCCTCTACGAGCACTGCGAGCGCGAAGGGATCGTCGCCTACGGCGGCGGGCAGTTCGAGCTCGGACCCGGGCGCAGCCAGATCCAGCACCTGGCGAGCCTCTTCCATCCCGACGCGCCCAACGACGTCGCGCCCACCGGCTACAACGAGCCCGACCCGCCCGACGGCCTGCCCCAGAGTCCGCTGCCGGCGCCACGCGGCGTGGGGTTCGCGCCCGACGGCGTCCGCGCCTAGGTCGACGCGGCCGCGTGGCGATGCCCGTGCGCTTCGCGGCGTGCGGGCGTCGCTACGGGGCGCCGTCGTTCGCGGCCGAGAGGTCGATGCGCGGGCGACGGTGGGCTGCGGCGCGGAGGATGTCGCGTACCTCCTCGGGATCGTCGGTGACCGTGAAAAGGCGCAGCTCCTCGGGCGACACTTTGCCCTCGGCCACCACGCGTTCCTCGAGCCAGCGAACGAGGCCACGCCAGTAGGCACTGCCGACCAGCACCACCGGGAAGTGCACGATCTTGCCGGTCTGGATAAGCGTCAGCGACTCGAACAGCTCGTCGAGCGTGCCGAATCCGCCCGGAAACACCACGAAGCCGCTGGCATAGCGGACGAACATCACCTTGCGGGTGAAGAAGTAGTGGAACTCGAGGGCGAGGTCGACGTAGGGGTTGAGCCCTTGTTCGAAGGGCAGCTCGATGTTGAGACCGATCGACGGCGCCCCCGCTTCACGCGCCCCCCGGTTGGCAGCTTCCATGATCCCGGGCCCACCGCCTGTGATCACCGCTAGACCGGCTTCCCCAACGAGTCGCGCGCAACGGCGCGCCAGCTCGTACTCGGGATCGCCCGGCGGTGTCCGTGCCGAACCGAAAAACGACGCCGCCGCACCGACGTGAGCTAGCGCCCGAAAGCCGGCGCGCAGCTCTTCTGTGACCCGCCGAATACGATCCTCGTCGGTATACGACGAGATCACCTCGTGCCGCTCGGCGGCGAGGATCTCCTCGTCGTAGGTGGCCGGTGTGCGGCGCTCGAACGCGTCGGCCATAGCCGCTGTCAGGCCGCTGCGAGCATCGCCAGCGGCTCTTCGAGAAGCTCGGCGACGCGCGCCAGGAACTGCGCTCCGTCGGCGCCGTAGACGATGCGGTGGTCGAGCACGAGTGTCAGCACCACCGAGTGGCGCACGCACAGCGAGCCGTCGGCGGCGACCGCCGGCCGCGGAGCCACCGCACCGACGGTCAGGATCGCGGCTTGCGGCGGGTTGACGATCGCGGTGAAGCGGTCGACGCCGAACATCCCCAGGTTGGAGACGGTGAAGGTGCCACCGGCAAGCTCCGGTGGGGTGATCTCGCCGGTGCGCACTCGCTCGACGAGCCGGCGAGTTTCCCGCGCGATCGCTGCGAGCGGCTTGCGGTCGGCGTCGAACACGGTCGGCACGAGGAGCGCGTTCGGTCGTGCCACCGCGATGCCGACGTTGATGCGCTCGTGCAGCTCGAACCGCCCGTCGCGGTAAGAGCCGTTCACCCGTGGGTGGTCGCGCAGTGCCAGCGCGCAAGCTTTCACGACCAGATCGTTGAAGGTGGGCAGCGGGTTGATCCGACCGCGCAAACGTTCCCGCAGCTCGCGGCAAGCCTCCATGTCGACGGTGCGCTCGAGCGCGAAGTCGGGCACGGTTGCCTTCGACTCCGCCATGCGACGGGCGATCGTTTGCTGGGTACGGTCGAGCTCCTCGAAGGTCGAGGCGCCGCGCGCACCCTCGGGACGGGGCGGCGTGGCCGTCGGCTCGATGTCTGCGGCTGGCGTGAGCGGCGGTGATGTAGCGACGGCAGCCGCTTCGTTCGCCGCCCCGGCGCGGTCCGCGACTTCCGTCCCGGCGGCGACCGCGGCGTCCTCCGGTGTCGGCGCGGCGCTCTCGTCAGCGCCTGTGGCGGCTCCGCTCGCAACTGCGGCCGCCTCCGCCACTGTGCTCGTCGCGGCGGCTCCTGCCGCGGCTTCGACATCGGCGCGGACGATGCGCCCGCCGGGCCCCGACCCCTTCACCGTGGCGAGGTCGATGCCGAGCTCGCGTGCGAGTCGCCGGGCAAGGGGCGATGCGCGCAGGCGGCCGTCGGGCCGCTCCTGACCGTCGCGCGCGGCGTCGGGCGCTTCCGGCGCGGTCGGTTCCGACACGGCAGCCTCGGGCGCGGTCGTACCTGAGGCGCTCGCCTCAGGCGCGCTCGCTCGTTGTGCGCTCGCTTCGAGCGCGCTCGCTTGTGGGGCGGCGGCTTCGGGCGCGGTTGCCTCGGCGCCGTCGCCTCGTGGTGGCGCGGCGTGCACGGGCGCGTCACCCGGACCTCCGAGCCGTGCGATCACAGCCCCGAGGGGAAGCGTCTCACCCTCCTCGGCAAGAAGCTCGAGAACCACGCCCGAGCTGTCGCTTTCGTAGGTCATCGTCGCCTTGTCGGTCTCGATCTCGGCGATCGGCTGGCCTCGTTCGACGCGATCGCCGGGCGCCACCAGCCAGCGCACGACCGTGCCCTCCTCCATCGAGTCGGTGAGGCGCGGCATGACGATCTCGACAGCCATCGCGACCCCGTTCAACCAGCGCCGCGACCGAGGGTGGCGAGCGCGGCGGCGACGACGTTCTCTTCGTGGGGCAGAGCCGCTTGCTCAAGCGGCTTGGAGTAGGGCATTGGCACATCGGCGCGGGCGATCCGCTGGATCGGCGCGTCGAGCCAATCGAAGGCCTGTTCCTGGACGAGCGCCGCCAGGTTGGCGCCCACACCGCCATGGGGCCAACCTTCCTCGACGATCACGAGCCGATTGGTGCGGCGCACGGACTCGAGAATCGTGTCGAGATCGAGCGGTCGCAACGTGCGCGGGTCGATCACCTCGGCGCTGATCCCGTGATCGCGCCCCAGGCGTTCGGCGGCGTGCTCGGCGACCACCGCCATCCGCGACACCCCGACGATCGTCACGTCGCTCCCGCGCCGCCTGACGGCCGCCTCGCCGAAGCGCAGTGGGCCGAGATCGGCGGGGACCTCACCGCGCATCCCGTACAGCGACTTGTGCTCGATGAAGACGACGGGGTTCTCGTCGCGAATCGCCGACTTGAGCAGTCCCTTCGCGTCGGCCGGCGTCGCCGGCACAGCAACGAGGAGGCCGGGAACGTGCAGGAAGAACGACTCCAGACAGTGCGAGTGTGTGGGACCCAGCTGGTGGCCCGCGCCCTGCGGCATGCGGATCACCATCGGCACCGTCGGCTGGCCGCCGAACATGTAGCGAACGTGCGCCGCCGAGTTGAAGATCTGGTCGAGAGCGAGCAAAGCGAAGCTCAGCTGCATGATCTCGACCACCGGGCGCATGCCTGCCATCGCCGCGCCCACACCCATGCCGACGATCGTGTTTTCGGAAATCGGTGTGTCGCGCACGCGCGATTCGCCGAACTCGGCGAGAAGACCGTCGGTGACCTTGAACGCGCCTCCGAACACACCGATGTCCTCGCCCATCAGGAAGACGCGCTCGTCGGCGAGCATCTCTTCGCGCAGTGCTTCGCGCAGCGCCTCGCGATAGGTGATCGTGCGTGTCGCCGCCGGCGCGCGCGTCGCCCGTTCGTCGGCCGGCGGGCGGTGCGGGGTCGTGGCGCTTGTCTCGGGGCTCATGGCTGGTGCGTCTCGTCGGTGCGGTCGCTAGCGGTGTCTGCCGGCCGCTCGGCGTTGCCGTCAGCGTCGACGGCGGCCGCACTGGCGACGTCCGGCGCGGGCGGCGGTGGCGGACTCGGCGCGAGCTCGTCGGGAAGGTCGCGGCGCGTGCGCCCGACATGCCCGGCCTCCTCCTGGTGTTGCGCCGCCTGCTCGGCCAGCTGCCGGGCACGCTCGCTCGCCTCGCGGGCGCGCTCGCCACGGTAGACGTCAGGACTGCGCTCGTCGACCGTCCACCACCCCGGCACGTCGCCGCCGTAGACGTAGACGTGGTCGTACAGCGTCTCCGGTGCCGGGAACGGCGCGGCGTCGGCGAACTGGACAGCATCCTCGACGACCTCGTGCACACGCGCCTCGATTGCCTCGAGATCGCTGCGCGTCGCCACACCCTCGTCGAGGATGCGCTGCGGAAAGGTCGCGAGCGGATCGCGGCGCCGCCACTCGGCCACCTCCTCGGGAACGCGATAGACCTCGGGGTCGGCCATCGAGTGGCCGCGGAAACGGTAGGTGACCGCCTCGACGAGCTGCGGGCGACGCTCCTCGCGCGCCAGACGCAGGGCCTCGCCGATCGCCCGACGCACGTCGAGCACGTCCATGCCGTCGCAGCGCCGCCCCGGGACGCCGAACCCCTCGGACTTGCGCGAAAGGTCGAGCACCGCCGAGTGGCGGTCGATGCGCGTGCCCATCCCAAACTGGTTGTTCACGACCACGAACACCACCGGCAGCCGCCACAGCGCGGCGAGGTTCATCGTCTCACCGAACGTGCCCTGGTTGGTGGCGCCGTCGCCGAACATCGTCACCACCGCGTCGTCGGTGCCGCGCAGAGCGCAAGCCAACGCCACACCAGCTCCGATCGGCAGGTTCGCCCCGACGATTCCGTAGCCGCCAAGGAAACGACGCGGCCCGTCGTAGAGGTGCATCGACCCGCCGCGCCCGCGCGAGCAGCCGGCCTCTTTGCCGAACAGCTCGGCCATCACGGCGCGCGCCGAAGTGCCGCGAGCGAGCGCCTGGCCGTGCTCGCGGTAGGTGGAGAGGAGGTAGTCGCCAGGCCGCATCGCCTCGCAGGTCCCCACTACCGTCGCCTCCTCGCCGATGCAGAGGTGCAGGAAGCCGCCGATCTTGGCGCGCGCGTACATCTCGCCCGCGCGCTCTTCGAAACGTCGGATCAAGAGCATCCGTTCGAACAGGCGCAAACACTCTTCGCGCGGCGGCAGCGGGTGTTGCGCGGGTCGCAACCCGGCTTCCTCTGGCCGCAGCAAGCCTTGCTGGGTGCCGGCGCTATCCACTCGCGTTTCGACTGTATCGATCGCTTGCAGCGGTGCCCCGCCGGGGGCGCTTCCTTGCAAGCGCATCTGCTCGGTTTGCAGCTGTGGGCTAGCGCACGCTTGCGGGTCGCGCTCGTGGTGTCGGGCGGCGTCGAAATAGCGTTGCACCGTCCCTTGAATCGGCAGAGCCGGCTCCCGCCCAAGAGCCGGAGCGGACGATCGTCTGCGCCTGCACGGCTCGCCCTGTCGCTGCGAGAGCTCTATGCGGCGATCGCCGACGCTGCCGCCTCGAGGCTGTCGTCGCCGTGGAAAACACGGCCCTCCCAGACGACAGCGGGCAGCATTCGCACACCCGCGGCGAGCGCCTCGGCGGTGGAGCGCTCCAGTCGCGCACGCGTGCTGTCGAGGTCGATCCCAGCTAGCACCGCGCGCGGGTGCAGTTCGCAGGCGGCGGCGGCGAGCAAGATCGTCTCGTCGCTGGCGAGGCTGCGACCGGCGGCGTAGGCGTGCCGGAAGGCAGCGAGGGAGAACGCCACCAGCCGTCCCGTGCCCTGGGCAAACGCTGCGGCGAGCATCGCCCGCCGCGTGTCGACCTGTAGCTCCGGCCAGCGCAGCGGTAAGAGATCGCGCTCGCGTGCCCGGCGCTCGATCTCGCTTAGGTGGCGCAACCGAAGCTCGGCGGGTCCGGACATCCAGTCGTCGCGTCCGCTGGCGCGGAGGATCGCTGCGCGTTCGGCCAGTCGCCAGATCGGGGGTATGGGCAGAACCGTCGCCACACGTTCGGCAGCGAGGTACGCGTATGGGCAGCCGAGGTCGAAGTAGAAGAGCGGCCGCTTCTCGACGCCGGGGGCGTTACCGGCGGTGGGCAGCTCGCGCCTCAGCCGTGGATCAGCCAACCGTCGGCAGCGCGTGCGGCCTCGGCGACCGCCTCGGCGAAGACGGGATGGGCGTGGACGATGCGCGCCAGCTCGGGATAACCGCCCTCGAGTTCGCGCGCCACCACCAGTTCCTCGATCAGCTCGGCGGCCTTGGCCGACACGACGTGCGCGCCGAGCAGCTCGCCGTAGCGCTTGTCGCCGACGATCTTCACCAGCCCGCCGCGGTCGCCGTAGACGGTTGGAGCGCCGACCGCGCCGATCGGCACCTTGCCCACCACAACGTCGTGGCCGCGTTCGCGGGCCTGCTGTTCGGTGAGGCCGAAGCTCGCCACCTGCGGATGGCAGAACGTGACAGAGGGAATGAAGTCGAGATCGAGCGGGTGCGGGTCGCGACCGGCGGCATCCTCCGCCGCCGCGATCCCTTCCTCGCTCGCCTTGTGGGCGAGCGCCGGTCCGCGCACCATGTCGCCGATTGCCCACACCCCCGGTCGCGAGGTTCGCAGGCGCTCGTCGACGACGATCAAGCCACGCTCGTCGCGCTCGATGCCGGCCGCGTCGAGACCGAGTGCGTCGGCGTCGGGGGCCCGTCCGGCGGCGATGCAGACACGCTCGAACGCGAGCTCCTCGCCGCCCTCGAGCGTCACGGTCGCGCGATCGCCACCGTCCTCGATCGCCGCGATTCGCGCCCCAGTCCGAACGTCGATGCCGATGCGCTTGAACTCGCGCGCTACCGCGCGCGAGGAGTCCTCGTCCTCGGCGGGAAGGATGCGATCGAGGGCTTCGATCAGCGTCACTTCGACACCGAAGCGACGGAACGCGGAAGCGATCTCGCAGCCGGATGCGCCGGCACCGACAACCGCCAGCGACGCGGGGAGCTCGCCGGCCAGCCAGGTGGCGGCGGTGTCTTGGATGCGGCCGCCGAAAGTCGCACCCGCTACCGGCCGCGGTCGTGAGCCGCAGGCGAGGATCACACGGTCGGTTTCGAGCACGCGCTCGCCGCAGACGACGTTGGCGTCGGCGTCGAGACGCCCCTCGCCCTCGACGATCTCGACCTTGTTCTTGCGCAGAAGCATCGCCACGCCGCCGGTGAGCGAAGCGATCACCTCGTCGCGACGAGCGGCTACACGCGCGTAGTCGACCTGCGGATCGCCAGCGAGCGCGACACCGAAAGCGGCCGCGTTTCGAACCTCGTCGAGAACCTCGGCCGAGCGAAGTACGGCTTTGGCCGGGATGCAAGCCTCGTTCAAGCAGCGCCCGCCGATCTTGTGCTTCTCGACCACCGCCGTTTTCAGGCCGAGCTGAGCGGCGCGAATCGCGGCGACGTAGCCGCCCGGTCCCGACCCGACCACCACACAGTCGAAACGCTCGCTCATCGGCTCGCCAGCCTAACGGCTAGGGGCTTGCGAGCGCTTGCGTTCGGAACGCTCGCGCTTAGCTTCGCGCTCGTTCGAGCGATCGCTGGCAGGCTGGGCCTTCCGCTCCGATCCTCCCGGTCGCTGCGCGGATGGGGTCGGCAAGTCGAGCTCGCGCAGCGATCGGGCGAGCGCGACGAGCAGCGCGCCGGCGCCGGCGATGATCGCGACGAGTAAGAGCACGCCGTAGATATCGGCGGCGCGGATCAAGGCCAGCGCAGCGAAAACGATCGTCAGGGCGAGTAGTGTCTCCATGCCAAGCACACCCCAGTAACGGCTGCGCCAGAGACCGACGGCGGTCATCGCCAACAGCGCTGTCGCGGCGAGGCTGCCGGCGGTCTTGCCGGGGGTGTCGGGGTCGTAGGCGGCCACGAGCGCGACGAGGTTGGCGACCGCCAATAGCGACGCCACCGCCGCAGCGACCGTGACCGCCCGCGGGCGCGCGCTGGCGCGCGAAGCGGCTCCTCGCTCCGACGGCGCGCTGGAACGGTTGCCGCTCACTCACCGCCTCCCAAGGGCCGAACGTAGCTCGCTGGCGGCGCGTTCGGGGTCGTCGGCATCGCAGATAGCACGCACTACAGCGATTCTGTGAGCTCCGGCGGTCACCACCGAGTGCACGCTAGCGCGATCGATGCCTCCGATCGCGAACCACGGACGTCCCGACGCGTGGCGGGCAGCGTGGCGCACGTAGGCGAGTCCAGCGGCCGGGCGCCCTGGTTTCGTGGGCGTTGCGAACACTGGGCCGACGCTGATCTCGTCCACCGGTTCACGCAGCGCGCGCTCGAGCTGCTGCGGAGAGTGGGTCGAGAGCCCGACCAAGAGGTCGTTGCCGACGATCCGCCGGACCGCACGCGGTGGAAGGTCGTCCTGCCCCACGTGTACGCCGTCAGCACCCGCCGCCAGGGCGAGATCCGGACGGTCGTTGATCCACAGCAACGCACCGAAGCGCTGGCAGAGCTGCCGACAGCTGTCGGCTGCGGCTAGCACCTCGTCGTCAGGCAGCGACTTCTCGCGCAGCTGCACCATGTCGACGCCGCCTCGCAACGCGGCTTCGACAAGCGTCGCGAGATCGTGTTTGCGCGGCTTGGCCGGACAGATCAGGTAGAGCTGTGCCGCCTCCAGGCGCTTTCGCCGCTCGCTCGCACGCATCACCGACTGCTCGCGCCGCCCGTCGAGGTGAGGGGTGCACGAGCGGCAGGCCGGGCGACGCGCGTGCGGTTGCGCTTGTAGAAGGCGCGGACGGCTTCGAATTGCGGACGCGCGCGGCCGCGGAGGTCGACGAGGCCGAGGTCGAAGAAGGCCCACTGGCTCCTCCGGGGCGGTGACACGAGCGTGTAGTAGAGGTGCGACTTAACGCGCGGGTTGCGGAGGGCAATCTCGAACGAGCGATACGTGTAGAGATAGCGAGCGCGACGCGACCGCAACATCCGTCGCCCGCTAGAGAAGTAGCCGAACTCGCTGAGATAGATCGGGATCTTCCTGCCGCTCGCCGACTTCAAGCGGCGACGTCGCTGCAGCGCATCGAGTGCCGACGTCAGTCTGCCGAGGGTGCCGATCGTGACGTTGTCTGTGCCTGGGAAGCGGTAGGTCGGTGCGTGCGCGAAGTCGTAGGGATGGTGTGCATAGCCGTCGGTCGAGAGCGCTGGGCAGCGCTTCGAGCGCAAGCGGTAACGGCGATCGACACAGAGAAGGCGACGCAGAAAGTCGAGCGGCGCGATCGACAGACCGCGGCGCGCATAGGGAGCTGTCTCGCCGATCAGAACCTTCGCGTCCGGATCAGCACGTTTGATCGCGGTCCAGCCGGCGCGATAGAGGTTGCGGTAGAGGGTCGGTGTCGAGCGCAGGGGCGCGAGCCAGGTGGCCCAGTTCGGCTCGTTCCAGATCGAGTAGCGGTCGACGCGACCGGCGAAGTGCGCGGCGACGGCCGCGGCGAACTGTCCGAAGTAGCGCGCGTTCGGTTTGTACGGGCCGACACGCCGATTGCCGGTGGCGAAGGCGGGCGCCGGCCCTTGCAAGCTCAGGTGTACACGGATGCCGTAGCGGGCCGCGGCTGCGACGAGGTCGTCCCAAGCGCCGAACGAATAGCTCGGCGACGCCGGCGGCTGTTTTGCTCGCCGCTGGTTCGGAGGCAGCGTCCAGGCCCACACCATTCCCACGCGCAGACGGGTAACGCCGATGCTGCGGGCGAGCCGGAAGGCGCGGTCGCGGTCGAACCACTTGCGCTCCAAGAACACCGCGTCGTCCTGCACAGCGATCTCGAGTCCCCGCGCCGCGTGCGCAGGCGTGGTGTCACTTGTCGCGAGCGCGATGACGGCGAGAGCTGCAGCTACAGCAGTTCGGGGTCGAAAGCTCAAGGTCGAAAGCCAGAGATCGGAACTGCGGCGTCGCGGCTGCGATCGCGGTGACGGGGGCGACGTTAACACGCCGCCCCGCTGGTCGAGGTGCTGCCCCGCCCTTCGTCCGGGCGGTGCGCCGCTAGCGGCGCACAGCCCGCTTGTAGCGCGTCAGCCCCGCGGCGCGAATCCGGAAGTTGCGTTTCGTCGCGTTCGTTACGCGCAGCGTCTTGCGGAAGTAGCCGTAACGGTTGACCCTCGTCCGCGCCGCAACGCGGTAGCTGCGACCCGACGACACCGCGATCTCGACCACCGCTCCGGGGCGCTGCGGTCGCGTGCGGCCGAACACCTCGACCTTCCCGCGGGCGTACTCGCGGACGAAGACCGGGAAGCGGAACGCCAGATACACGCCCGGCTTCTCGCGGCCGTCGTGGAAGCGCAGTCCCTGCTGGAAGCCCGACCAGCGCACGACCCGCGAGCGCGAGGCTCGTGGCGCCTCGTCGAGCAGCACGTACTGCGAGTAGCTCACGACCCGCGAGTTGCGGAACGCAAGCCACTCCGATTCGTCCATGTAGCCCGGCACGCGCGCGATCGGGAACTGGTAGGGATCGGGCGGGTTGGTCTGGAAACCGAACTCAGTGATCCAGATCGGCAGCCGCTTCGGGAGCTTGCCGCGGCGAGCGAGTTCGTCGAGGGTCCGCACAAGCCGCGAGAGCTGTGCGATCGCGGCGTCATCACGGCTCGGCAGGCGGCCGTAGATGCCGCCGCGCGGGACGTAGGGGTGGTAGGCGATGCCCGACGTCTTCAATCGCCCCACGCGTCCGCAGCCGCGCGCCTTGGCGGCACGCCCGCGGTATTGGCGGTAGCGGCTGTCGAGGCAGAACATCTCGCGCAGGAACTCGAGCGGTGATATGCGCGTCGGCGACCGCCGCGAGCTCGAGCCGAACGGCACCAGCTCGCCGAAGAGAAGCGTGTCGCGGCCGTGTCCGGACGCCTCGAGTCCGGCGACGAAGGCGCTGTACAGCCGCCGGTAGATGGTGGGCGCGAGCGGCACGCCCGAGCTCGACCGCTGCGGTCCGAGCCACGAACGCAGGTTCGGCTCGTTCCACGCCGACCAGACCGTCACCCGCGGAATGCCGGGGTAGGCGCCCGAGTACCGGCGCCCAACCGCATAGACGAAGTCGCGGTAAGCGGAGGGGTCTGGACGCCAGCTGCCGGGCTGTGCCTTGGTGCCCTTGGCTGCCCAGCGCGGTGCCTGGCCGCCGATCGCGATGTATGGCCGCAGTCCCCGTGCGACCGCGTCCCGCACGAAGGCGTCGAAACGAGCGAAGTTGTAATTCGCCGGATTCCGCAAGTCGACACGCGGCTTGCGCGACGAGTTAGCTGCCGGCGCCACCTCGCGCCACAAGAGCTGCACCTTGACCACGTCGACACCGAGCGCGCGCGCCTCGTCGAGCAGGCGGACGCGATAGGCGTCGTTCGAGTGCACGGCGAGGAAGTCGTCCTGGAGGATCGTCAGCTGGCGCCCAGCCGCGGCGGCCGGTGTAGGCGCGGCGACGCCGCCAGCGAGAAGGGCGACTGCTGCCAGTGCCAGGACCCGTTTGCGCACAAAATCACCTCCGTGGCGGTCGCTCTCGAGGGTCAAGGTGGGGCTGCGGAGCCCCGGGACCGGATCGCGAAAGCCGCGAGCGGTTGCCCGTCCTCGCGCTTTCCAACACACTCTGGGGCGATAGTTGCGGACAAGTGCGCACCGTAGCGGTTGCCTCGCGCTGGGTCCCTGCCGCCGCGTGCGGCCGGTGTCTGTCCGCGACGGCCTCTGCACCACGACCACGCCCGCACGGAGCTCGCTTGCGCGCATCCGCTCGCCAAACACGCGTGCGTGTAACGGGCAGCGCGCGAATACCATCAACGTTCGACAATCGACGGGAGCTCGGGGAGCCGGGCTGAGAGGGCGGCCGCGAACCGCCGCCGACCGTTGCACCTGATCCGGGTAATGCCGGCGGAGGGACGGACGACACGAACGCGCACGACCGACACGAGCAGCGAGCGATAAACGAGCGCACGCGAGGTCGCAGCCGCCGACTCTCGACGCAGCGAGAAGTCGTTGTCGTCGGGGCCGGGCTCGTCGGTCTGGCGGTCGCATGGCGGTTGGCCGCGTGCGGTCTCTCGGTGACGCTCGTCGAACGCGAAACTCCGGGTGCGGGCGCGTCCAGTGTCGCTGCGGGGATGCTCGCGCCCGTCAGTGAGCTCGACTACGCCGAAACCGCCGCACTCGCCGGGCGGCTCGCGGCGCTTGAGCGCTGGCCCGCGTTCGCGCGCGAGCTCGCCGAGGCGAGCGGGGTCGAGCCACCTCTGGTGCACGGAGGGAGCGTGATCGTGGCGGTCGACCGCGACGACGCCGCCGAACTTCGCCGTTTGCACGATCTGCACCGAAGCCTCGGCGTCGCGAGCCAGTGGCTCGACCGCCGGGCGCTGCGGGCGCACGTGCCGGAGCTCGGCCCGCGTGCGCTCGCCGCCTTGTCGGTCGCGGAGGAGAGTGCCGTCGATCCCGAGTTCGTGGTCGCGGCGCTCGCCACCGCGGCTCGGCGCGCGGGAGCCGAGCTGCGCGAACGCGCGGCGGCGACCGGGCTGCGAACCGTCGACGGCCGCGTCCGGGGGGTGCTGCTCGCCGACGGGACGGAGATAGCTGCCGATCTCGTCGTCGTCGCTGCCGGGGCACGGACGCGCCAGCTTTTGCCCGGCTCGGCTGTCGCCCGCAGCGTGCGCCCGGTGAAAGGTCAGCTGCTCACCGTCGCTGCCGACGGGCGGCGCGCGCAAGCGCCCCGCATCGTGGTGCGGACGCCCCGCGTCTACCTGGTGCCGCGCGGCGACGGACGCGTGGTGATCGGCGCGACGCAGGAGGAGCGCGGTTTCGACAGCACGGTCACGGCGGGCGCGCTGCGCACCTTGCTCGAAGAAGCCTGGGAGGTGTGGCCGGGGGTCGACGAAGCGCAGTTCCTTGCTGCGAAGAGCGGTCACCGCCCGGCCACCCCCGACAACGAGCCGATCGTCGGGTTCGACCCCGAGCTCGGCGGCCTCTTCTGGGCCACGGGCCACTGGCGCAATGGCGTGCTCTGGACTTCGCTCGTCGGCGACGTCGTTCGCGATCTCGTGCTCGGTCGCGAGCCGGCGATCGACCCCAGTCCCTACGACCCGGCCCGTTTCGTCGCTGCTGCGACCGCCAGCGGCGCCGCGGTCCCGGCGAACCCCGCCCCGGCGTTCGGTAGGAGCTGATCGCCGTGGGGCCGCCAAGCGAGACGCGCGTCGGGGCGCGAGGTGACGGCGGTACCGTCACGGTGGTGGTGAACGGCCAGACCAGGCAGCTCCCGGTCGGCGTGACCGTCGCCGACGTGGTGCGAGCGTTCGCGGGCGACGAGGGTGCGCGCGGCGTCGCCGTCGCGGTCGACGGCGAGGTGGTGCCGCGCGGACGCTGGGACGACGTCGCGCTCGCCGGCGGCGAGCGCATCGAGGTCGTGCGTGCGGTCCAGGGCGGCTGAGGCGAGGTAGCGGTGGGTCTCGTAATCGACGGCGTCGAGCTGCGCTCGCGACTGATCCTCGGCAGCGGCGGTTTTTCGAACCTCGAAGTCTTGCGACAGGCGATCGAGGCGAGCGGAACAGATCTCGTCACGGTCGCGCTGCGGCGCGTCGAGCCGGGAAGCGAAGGTTCGTTGCTCGACGTGATCGAGGCGACGGGATGCCGCGTCCTACCCAACACGGCGGGGTGTTTCTCGGCGCGCGAAGCTGTCGCGCTAGCGCGCCTAGCGCGCGAAGCGCTCGGGACCGACTGGGTCAAGCTCGAAGTGATCGGCGACGAGGACACGCTCCTCCCCGACCCTGCCGAGCTGCTCGATGCCGCCGCGACGCTCGTCGCCGAGGGCTTCGTCGTCTTGCCCTACACCAACGACGATCCCGTGCTCGCGCGACGCCTCGAGGAGGTCGGCTGCGCAGCGGTGATGCCGGCCGGCTCGCCGATCGGCAGCGGCATGGGCATCAACAACCCGTACAACTTGCGGCTGATCCGCGAGCAGGCGCGGGTACCGGTGATTCTCGACGCTGGCATCGGCACGGCGTCGGACGCCGCCCTTGCGATGGAGCTCGGTTGCGACGGTGTTCTGCTGGCGAGCAGCGTGTCGCGGGCGCGTGACCCGGTGGCGATGGCGCGCGCTATGCGCCTAGCCGTCGAGGCGGGACGCTGCGCGTACGAGGCCGGGCGCATCCCCCGCCGTACCTACGCACGCCCGTCGTCGCCCATCGAGGGCGTGCCCGTGCTTGATCCCTGAAAGACCCAGCAGTTACTGAGGCGACCAGCAGCCCCGCAGCTGGTTACTTGACCGTGATCTCGCCGGCCATGTACGGCTTGTGCAGCTCGCAGACGTATTTGATGGTGCCCGGCTGCGTCACCCGTATCTCGTACTTGTCGCCGGGTTGCATGCCGCCCGCGGGACCCGATGCGAAGTCCGCTCCCGGCCCCGACACCTTGTGGACGTCGTGGGCGACGGAGTCGTCGTTGACCCACACGATCCGTGTCCCGCGCCGCACTGTCACCTTCTCGGGCTGGAAGCGGATGTTGTTCATCGCCACCTCGACCGTGCCACCGCGCGCTGCGTTCGTGGCTGGCGAGGTTGCGGTTCCGGTGGTGCCGCCGTTCTCGTCGTTACCGCCACAGCCGGCTGCGAGCGCTACCACGGCGACCGTGGTTGCACCGAGCGCAATCAGTCGCGTTCGTGCCCGGTGCCGTTTTTGCCGTTCGCGAACACCGTTCTTTTGCTCGTTCATGTCCAACGTGGACCTCCCCTCCGAACCTGCCGCGCCGGTCGCTGTGTGCCGGCGCCGGCACGCGCAGCGACGCAGGCGACTCTACACCCCTGCCATCAAGAGTTCGAGCAGCGCTTTTTGCGCGTGCAGGCGGTTCTCGGCCTGGTCCCACACAGCCGAGCGCGGCCCATAGAGAACGCTCGCCGATATCTCCTCGTCGGGGTGGGCGGGCAGACAGTGCAGCGCCACGGCGTCGTCGGCCGCGGCCGCGAGCAGCTCCTCGTCGACGCGGTAGGGCGCGAGCAGCTGTCTGCGCCGTTCCGCGTCGTCTTCACGGCCCATGCTCACCGACACGTCGGTGTAGACAGCGCGCGCTCCCGTCACGGCGACTTGCGGGTCGGTGGTGATAAGCAGCCGCCCGCCGGGCGGAAGCAGTGAGCGGCTCGTCTCGACGACCGCGGCCGACGGCGCGAGCTCCGCGGGGGTGGCGACACGCAGGTCGAGACCGGCGACGGATCCTGCGAGCATCAGCGAATGAGCGACGTTGTTGCCGTCGCCCACCCAGGCGACCGGCAGGCCGGCGAGCTCACCGAACCGCTCGTACAGCGTCAACAGGTCGGCGAGCGCCTGGCAAGGGTGGTAGTCGTCGGAGAGCAGGTTGACCACGGGAACCGAGCTCCAGCGCGCAAGCTCGTCGAGGGCAGCGTGTCTGGCGGTGCGAACGGCGATCAGATCGACGTAGCGAGATAGCACGAGAGCCGTGTCGCGGATCGACTCTCCGCGCGCCAGCTGCAGCTCGTCGCCGCGCAGCACCACCGGGTGCGCGCCGAGCTCGACCGCTGCAAGCTCGAACGAAACGCGCGTGCGTGTCGAAGGTCGCTCGAAGACGAGCGCGACCGAGCGGCCGACGAGGGCGCCGTCACCGGGGCCACGCTGCGGCCGCGACCGTTTGAGCTCGCTGGCACGGGCGAGCAGCCGCGACAGCTCGCTGGCACTCAGTTCGCTGCCGGTGAGGAAGTGGCGCGGCGGCGCTTCGCCTGGTTTGTGCGTCGACATCGCCGGGATCGTATTTGGGCGCGCGCCGCGGCCGGGTTGCGACGCGCTCTGCGACCATGGGGGCTGTGAGCGAGCGCGGCGGCGAAACGATCCCCGACCGTGACGGGACCGTCGCGACCACGGCAGGGACAGCCGTCGGCGACGGTGGTGCGCGTCTGCCTCGGCGCGGGGAGGAGCTCGACGTCGAAGTGTCGGCGCTCGCCTACGGGGGCGCGGGCGTGGCGCGCCTCGGTCGCGGCGGCTTCGTGCTGTTCGTGCGCGGCGGCTTTCCGGGCGATCGCGTGCGCGTGCGCGTCACCCGTCGTCGCCGCTCCTACGCCGAGGCCGAGGTCGTCGAGCTGCTCGAGCCGAGCGGCGACCGTGTCGCGACCGCCGTCGACCATCCCGGCGCGCCGTGGCTTGCGCTTCGCTACGAGACCCAGCTGCACTGGAAGCAGCTGCAGGTGCGCGACGCCCTCGAACGGCTCGGCGGCTTTCGGTCGCCACCGCTCGAGCCGATCGTGCCGGCGCGTGAGCGGACGCGCTATCGCAACAAGCTCGAGTACTCCTTCGGGGTGGGCAGCGACGGGCGTGTCGTGCTCGGCTTCCACCGCCGCGGCCGTTTCGATCTCGTGACCCCTATCGAGCAAGACATCCTC
>BEIR01000003.1 GCA_002898855.1 bacterium HR41 | reverse complement strand
GGCCAGGATCTTCGAGACGCGACACCAGGGCCGGCGCATCGGTTCGCAGCGTGTTCAGCTGGTTCTCGACCTCAACCGGGTCGGTACCGCGCTCACCGCCCTTCAACAGCGCGACCAGCGCACTTCCCTGCGAGTTCGACTCGCGCACCAGCGCGGCAGCGTCCCCTACCCAGTCTTTGATCGCGTTGCGCTTGCGCGTCTCGAGGCAGCCACGGACACCGAGCGCCGAGAGAATTACGAACACGAAGACGATTCCCGCCGCTACCGCGCGCCTGACCAGGTAGGGGTTCTGGCCGCCAGGCGGGGTGCGAGATCGAACCGTTGGCTGGCTTTCTTCGAACAGTTGCGACTCCAGCGCTCGTGAAGTTGATGAAACGCCGAGTTGTACGTCTACCGGTTCGACCGGTCGCTCGCTACTGTCCCCGCATTACCGGAACGGTGTTAGTTGAAGCTGAGCTGCGAACGACCGGGCAGGTCCCCGGAGTATGACTGGCGGGGAAGGTAACGCTACGGGCCGGGCTGCAGAGCCGAATCGGGGCGGCACTGGTGCGCGCTTCGCCGTCGGCGACACGCTGCCGCCAGACGGGCGCTATCGCCTCGAGCGGCTTGTCGGCAGGGGCGGCTCCGGTCTCGTTTTCGCGGCGAGCGACAGCCGTCTCGGCCGGCGCGTCGCGATCAAGGTCGTCGATCGCGACTGGGCTATCCCCCGCGTGCGGCGCGAGGCCCGGATCGCTGCCCACCTCAACCATCCAGCGATCGTCACGCTCTTCGAGCTGATCGAACTGCCTGACGCGTTGATTTTGGTTTACGAGCTCGTCGACGGACCGGACCTCAACCGCGCTCGCGGCTCCGGCTTGCGCTTCGAGGAGGCAGCTGTCGCGGAGATCGGGACGGCGATCGCTGACGCGCTCGCCTACGCGCACGCCCTCGGTGTAATTCACCGCGATGTCAAGCAGCACAACATCCTTCTCCCCGCTGCGCATTCGGCGGGCGCACCGGCCGCGAAGCTCGCCGACTTTGGGGTGGCGCGCATCGGTGTCGAGGTCGCGCGTTCGCTGATCGAGGACACGCACCTGCGCGCGGGCCGCTCGCTCACCGCCCCCGGCGAAGTAATCGGCACGCTCGCCTACATGGCGCCGGAGCAGGCGCAGGGTGCCGACGTAGGGCCTGCGGCCGACGTCTGGGGGCTCGGAGCGTGCCTGTACGAGCTCCTCGACGGTCGCAGCCTGGCGGAGCTGCGACCGACGCCGTGGTCGCCATTACCGCCACTCGAGCCGGAAGCTAGGGGGGTTCCCGCAGCGCTCGCTGACCTGGTGACGCGGATGGTCGACGCCCGTGCTGAGCGGCGTCCGAGCGCCGCGAAAGTGCGCGAAGAGCTTGCCCGCTTCGCTGACGGGGGCCGTACGACCGTGACGCAGGTAGCGAGCGATCGCGGAGGGATGCCCTGGCGCGCTTCTTCCGTGCGCACGCAACCGACGACGGGTTCGCAACCGACGGTGGCGCTCGAGGCCGCGACGGCTTATATCGCGCCGTCCGAGACCGTTCCGGTCGACCGCTCCCCAGGCCCTCGACCAGCGATTGGCACGGGGGGGCACCTGCGCGCGCCCCACGATCCCCGGTACGCCTCGACGCTGCAGCTCGTTCACGGCAGCGCCGGAGTAGCGCTCGACCATGGGGCGGTGTCCGACCACCGCCGTGGGCGGTTGTGGTCGCGCCTGGCGACAGCGCTACAGGCGACGACGCTGGTGCTTGCCGCTGGCGGGTTAGCGCTCGGCGTCAACAGTTCGGACGCTTCGCTGCCGATCGCGCTAGCAGTAGCGGCTGGGGTGCTGTCGCTACTTTGGCCCCGCCTCGGGCTTGTGCTGGGGGCGGCAGCTGCGACCGTGCTGATCGGTCTGATCGCGGGCGAAGAAGGTGGGTCGAGCGCTCTGGTCGCTCCTGCCGTTGCGATCACGGCGGCGACAGTAAGCGTCGCCGTCTGTTTCGAGCAGCCGGGGCTGTTCGCTGCAGTGGTCGCTGCACCGCTCGTAGCGACTGTCGGCACGGGCCTTCCCTGGGCGGCAGCGATTGCCCGCCTTCGCTCCCCGGCGCAGCGGATCGGCGTCCTCGTGTGCGGACTGCTGTGGGCGCTCGCTCTCGAGCTCGCCAACGGTGCAGTGCTCTGGTTGGACACCTCCTCGTCGTGGGCCTTCAGCGACGGCGCATCGCCGGCGCGGGCCCTCCACGTCCTGGCGATGGAGATCGCGGCGTGGACGGTGGCGATCGTCGGTGCTCTTGCTGCGGCGCGGTTGGCGCCGCGCATCGCAGCCGCGACCGGAGCGGCCGTGGCGCTGGCTGTACTCACGCTCACGGCGGCGCTCGGCAACCCCGGTGTGTTCGAGGGCGAAACCGCTCTCGCTGCGGTCGCGGGAACGGCCCTCGCCTACGGCGTCGTGGCGCGCGGCCACCAGCGGCTGCTGCGCCGCGCCGCCGCCGGATGGGAACACACGGTGGTGGCTCGCGTGCAGGACGCGGAGGCGCGCGCGCCGCTCTACCCTGCGGGCTGGCCGTGAGCGTCTTGCGCAACATCGAATCGCGGCTCGGCGCTCTTGTCGAGGGCGTGTTCGGCCGTGCTTTCCGCTCCTCGGTCCAGCCGGTCGAGATCGCCGAAAAGCTGGCGCGCGAGATGGAGGAAAACCAGGTCGTGTCGGTCTCGCGCGTGTACGCGCCGAACCTCTATCGGGTCTATCTGTCTCCCGAAGACCGCAAGCAGTTCGAGAGCTACGAAGAGGCGCTGCGCAAAGAGCTCTCCGACTATCTGCTCGAGCACGCCCGCAACGAAGGTCTTTCGCTCACCAGTCGACCGCGCGTCGAGTTCCTCACCGACGAACGCCTCAGCGTCGGCGAGTTCGGCATCCAGGCGCAGCTGCTCTCGATCGGGGTCGACGACGCTGGGGAGCGCGTCCCGCGTCCGGCAGAGTTCGGCGAGACGATGGTCTATTCGCCCGAGCGTGCAGCACGTCCTCTCGCGCCCCATGTGCCAGCGGCGCAGACGCGTGCCCTGCTGATCGTCGACGGCAAGCGCATCGTGCTCGGCGATCGGACGGTGATCGGGCGCAGCCGGGAGTGCGATGTGGTCGTTCCCGACCCGAACGCTTCGCGTCGCCACGCCGAGGTTCGGCGGGAAGGCAACGGCTGGGTGGTGCGCGACCTCGGTTCGACGAACGGGACGCTGGTCAACGGGCGGCGCGTAGCGCAAGCACCCCTCCGCCACGGTGACCGATTGACCGTCGGTCTCACCGAGGTCGTTTTCGAAGTCGAGTAGCGGTCATGAACGACCCGCTCGTCGCGCTGCTCAAGCTCGCCTTCCTGGCGGTCCTATACCTGTTTCTGGTGTGGGTCGTGCGCAGCGCCCGTCGCCAGCTCGACGTCGCCGGTCCGGCGCCGCCTGAGCCGGTGATGGCCACTGTTGGCGAGAACGCGCGTGCCGTCGCGCTCGATCTGCACTCCGGCCTGCGCCCGCGCCTAGAGGTCGTCGCTGCTCTCGGCCACCAACCCGGCGAGGAGCTAGCGATCGACGGTGGCGCGACACTAGGGCGAGCAGCCTCCGCGGACGTCGTCGTGCAGGACCCGTTCGCCTCGGCCGCGCACGCGCGCATCTTCGCTCACGGCGGGTTCATGTGGATCGAGGATCTCGGCTCGACCAACGGCACGTACGTGAACTGTCGCCGCGTCACGTCGCCGCAACGTCTGCGGCCTTCCGACGTGATCCGGATCGGTGACAGCGAGTACAGGTACTGGGAGTAGACCGGTGGCTTTGCGCGTCGCCGAGCACGCCGAACTGAGCGATCGTGGCCGCCACCGCGAGCTGAACGAGGACGCGTACGTCGTCAACCCGCCGTACTTCGCCGTCGCCGACGGCATGGGTGGCGCACAGGCTGGCGAGGTCGCCTCGCGGCTTGCGGCTGACGCGGTGCGCGAGCACCGACCGAACCTGCCACCCGAGGAGCGGCTCGCCGCGATCGCGCGCGAGGCCAACCGCCGCATCTATTCGTTGGCTGCTCGTGATGAGCGACGCCGGGGCATGGGAACCACCCTCACCGCGGCGCTCGTCGACGGCGACGAGGTAGCGATCGGGCACGTCGGCGACAGTCGCGCGTACCGCTGGCGCGACGGTCGCCTCGAGCAGCTCACGCGTGACCACTCGCTGGTGGCTGAACTGCAGCGCAGCGGCCAGCTGACGCCGGAGGCGGCCGAGCAGCACCCACAACGTTCGGTGATCACGCGCGCCCTCGGTCCCGAGGCCGACGTGGAGGTCGACACCTACACCGTCCCTGCGCGCGCGGGCGATGTCTTCTTGCTCTGCTCCGACGGCCTCACGACGATGTTGAGCGACGACGAGATCGCCGCGATTCTGGAACGTGCCCGCGATCTCGAAGACGCCGCCCAGACGCTGGTGCGAGCGGCTAACCAGAGCGGCGGGCGCGACAACATCACCGTGATCCTCTTCCGTCTAGAGGACGCGGAGGGTGAGGACCCGGACGCCGAGCGCGTAGACAACGAGACCACCGTGTCGCGCACGGCGAGCAGGACCTCCGCTCCCGACGAGACGATCCCCGGCACCCTCGCGGCGCCACCGGTGAACATGGCTCGCGGGCGCCAAGCGGGTACCAGCGCCCGAGCGACCGGCCCGCAGGTGCCCTCGCCGAGCGGGCATCGCGTTAGGTACGAGCGAGCGGTGCGGTTGCAGCGCAGCGCGCGCCGGATTGGCGCGCTCCTAGCGGTCTGCACGATCTTGGTCGCTGGCGTGATCGGCGCACGCCAAGCTCTGCGCAGCGTCTACTTCATCGGCACCGACGAGTCGGGTCTGATCACGCTCTATCGCGGCCTGCCCTACGAGTTGCCGCTCGGGATTCGCCTCTACGAGACCGAGTACGTGTCGGGAATGCCCGCCAGGGCGTTGAGCGAACAGCGTCGTGCTGCCGTTCTCGACCACACGCTGCGCAGCCGACGCGACGCGGTCGACCTCGTCCGCGCCATCGAGAACGGTCGAATCGAAGGTCTGCGATCGCCGTGAGGTCGGAACGCCTCCGCGAGCTCTTCGGGCTCGTACCCGCCGCTGTGCTCGTGTCGATCGGATTCGCCTCGGTGGTGGCGGCTCGTGGCAGCGAGATCGAGCGGGTGACCCTCGCCTACGGTGCTGTGTTCCTCGCTCTCTGTTTGGCCGTTCATCTCGTGATTCGCCGAACGCTGCCCCTCGCCGACCCCTACCTCTTTCCGCTCGTCGCCACCCTTGCCGCCGTGGGGTTGGTCGAGCTCTACCGCATCGATCCCGATCTCGCTCGCCGCCAGGCCCAGTGGTTGGTTGTTGGTCTCGCGGTGTTTGCGGCGACCGTTGTCTGGGTCCGCGACCCCCACCGTCTCGAGCGCTACCGCTACACGATCGCAGCGACGTCGATTCTGTTGCTAGCGCTGCCACGGTTGCCGGTGATCGGCGCGCAGGTGAACGGCGCCTATCTCGCAGTCGATATCGGACCGATTCAGTTCCAGCCCGCCGAGCTCGCCAAGGTCGGGATCGTGATCTTCCTCGCCAGCTACCTCCGCGACACAGCCGCCGTGCTCGTGCGCGCACGCTCGCCGGTGGGTCTTAGACGGCGGCTGCCTGAGGCAGCGGTGGGCGCGGCCGTGGCGCTTGCGCTGGCCGGCGTCACCGAGGCTTCCGCCGCCACAGCGACGCTTACCGCTCTGCTCGCGGCGAGCACCGTGGCGGTCCTTCGCGATCGTCCCTCGCCGAAGCATTTCGGCCCGCTGCTTCTCGTCTGGGGCCTTGCGATGGCGATGCTGGTCGTGATCCGCGACCTGGGGAGCTCGCTGATGTTTTTCGGGGGCTTTCTCGCCCTTCTCTGGGCGGCGACGGGGCGCGGGTCGCTCACCGCCCTCGGTGCTTCGCTGTTCGCCGCCGGCGCGGCGTTTCTCGCCGGCCGCATCGAGCACGTCCACGAGCGCGTCGAGATCTGGCTCGATCCCTTCCGACCCGATCTCGTAGAGGGCCCCGGCTATCAGATCGCTCAATCGCTCTTCGCTCAGGCCGACGGTGGCCTTCTCGGTCGCGGACTCGGAGGCGCAATGCTCCAGGGGCTCGACGGCGGCACGCTGTTGCCCGCGCCGCACACCGACCTCATCTACGCGGTCGTCGTCAACGAGCTCGGTCTCGCCGGGGCGCTGGGGTTGCTTGTCATCTACCTCGTGGTGGTCGCGCGCGGCTTGCGGATCGCGTTGCTCTCGCACGACGCGTACTCGAAACTGCTCGCCGCGGGGCTTACTGCCGTGCTCGCGTTGCAAGTGTTCGTGATCGTGGGCGGCGTGACGCGGGTGATTCCCCTCACCGGTGTGACCCTGCCCTTTGTCTCCTACGGCGGCTCGTCGATCGTCGCCAACATGATCGTCCTGGCGTTGCTGCTGATGGTTTCGCAGCACAGCCGCGCCGAGCGTCTGCGCCGTGGCGGTCTCGTCGAGGGGGCGACGTGAACGCGCGCATCCGCACGCTCTTTTCTGCCACCGTGCTCTTGTTCGCCCTGCTTGCGCTGTTCACCACGCGCTGGTCGGTGCTCGAGGCGAGCCGCTTGCGCGACGAACCGAGCAACCGTCGCTCGCTGATCGAGGAGGCACAGAACCCGCGCGGGATGATCTTCGCTCGCGACGGAACCGTCCTTGCGCGCAGCGTGCGCCGGGGCACTGGCAGCGGGGTGCGCTACGAGCGCGTATATCCGCTCGGTGGTCTTTTCGCCCATGCGGTCGGCTACTCGTTCATCGAGCGCGGGCGCGCCGGCATCGAAAGGTCGCGCAACGACTGGCTGTCGGGACGTCACGAGGGCATCGACACCCTCCTCGCGCCCTTCGAGGGGCGCGCATCGCGGCCCGACGACGTCGTCACCACGCTCGATCCGCACGCGCAGCGCGCCGCCTACAACGGCCTTGCCGGGCGTGCCGGTGCCGTGGTCGCGCTCGATCCGCGCGACGGCTCGGTGCTCGTGATGGCTTCCTCGCCGACCTACGACCCGAACGCGATCGTGACCCGCGACCCGGCACGCCTGCCCGCGGCGCCGGAACTGAACCGTGCTACCCAGGGCCGCTACCCACCAGGCTCGACGATGAAGGTTGTTACCGCCGCCGCTGCTCTCGACACCGGTGAGTTCACGCCCGACTCCGTGCTCGACGGCGACTCGCCGCGCTTGGTGGGTGGTGCGCCGCTGGCCAACTTCGGCAACCAGAGCTTCGGTCCGATATCGCTAACGGACGCCTTGACCAACTCCGTGAACACGGTCTTCGCGCAGATCGGCGAGCGACTCGGCAAGCGGACACTGTTCCGCTACATGGACCGCTTCGGGTTCGGCCGCGATCCGCGGCTCGACTATCCCGACGACCAGATGGCGCCGAGCGGCGTCTACGCCGGACAGCGACTGTTGGGTCCGGACGATCCTCTCGACATCGGTCGCGTCGCGATCGGCCAGGAGCGGCTGCAAGTCACGCCACTGCAAATGGCGCTCGTCGCGGCAGCGGTGGCTAACGGGGGCTTGCTGGTGCGGCCGCACCTCACCGATCGCATCGTCGATCCCTCGGGTCGCGTCGTCGAGCGCGTCGGGCGCGACGTCGAGACGCGGGTGATGTCGCCGACGACGGCCGGTCAGCTGACCGAGATGATGAGCAGGGTCGTGGAAGAAGGGTCGGGCACAGCCGCGGCGCTCGCCGGCGTGCGTGTCGCCGGCAAGACCGGTACCGCCGAGGTGGCTGGCGGTACCGCCAACCAAGCGTGGTTCATCGGTTTTGCGCCGGTTGACAGTCCGCGCGTGGCCGTCGCGGTGACCGTCGAACGGACCCAAGGCCAGGGCGGTACGGTGGCGGCGCCGATCGCCCGCACGGTGCTCGAAACTTTGTTGGGCACGCGATGACCGAGGTGCTCGGCAACACCCTCGTCGACGGTCGCTACCGCGTCATCGAGCGGATCGGCGTCGGTGGCATGGCCGACGTCTACCGCGCCGAGGACGTCCAGCTCGGCCGGGACGTGGCGCTCAAAGTCCTCCACCGCCGGTTCGCGCAGGACGCCGAGTTCGTAGAACGCTTCCGACGCGAGGCACGGGCCGCGGCGGCGCTCGTGCACCCGAACGTGGTGACGATCTTCAACCGCGGCGAGTACGACGGCACCTACTACATCGCGATGGAGTACCTGCGCGGCCGGCCGCTCAAAGAGCTGATCGCCGAGCGCGGCCCGCTGCCCGAGGAGCAGGCGATCGCGATCGCGGTGCAGATCGCGCGGGCGGCTGGGTTTGCGCACGAGCACGGCGTCATCCACCGCGACCTCAAATCGCAGAACGTGATCGTCGACGACGAGCTCGGCGTGAAAGTGACGGACTTCGGGATCGCCCGTGCCGGACCGTCCGACATCACCGAGACCGGCTCGATCATGGGCACCGCTCAGTACCTGTCGCCCGAGCAGGCGCAGGGGCTGGCGGTCACCCCGCGCTCCGATCTCTACTCGATCGGCGTGATCCTCTTTGAGATGCTCACCGGCCGCCTGCCCTTCAGCGGCGAGAGCGCCGTCGCCGTCGCCCTCAAGCACATATCCGAGCGACCACCTGCGATCGGCGAGCTGCGTCCGGACGTCTCGCCGCGACTGGCGGCCCTGGTCGAGCGTCTGTTGGCGAAAGATCCCGCCGAGCGGCCGGCATCGGCGGCCGAGGTCGTGCGCGAGCTCGAAGCTATCCGGCTCGAGCTCGGCAAGGGCAGCGACGCGACGAGCGCGATGCCGGCGATCGCAGCAGCGGCGCTTAGCGGCGCCGCCGCGGCCGGCGCCGCGCCCACAGGCGCGCCACAGGGAGTTGCCGACCCCGACGGCAGCCCAGTGGCCGGCGGGGCTGCGCCGCCCGGGCATGAGGCGCACGGTCACAACGCCGGTGACGGTGACGGGCGCCAGCCGCGACGCCGCCTCGGCGCCTGGCTTGTGGGCTTGCTCGTTGTCGTTCTCGCAGGTGTACTCGGGTGGCTCGCCGCGAGCGCACTGCTTGCGCCGGAGCGGGTGCCGGTACCGCGTGTCGTCGGCAAGCAACTGTTCGAGGCGCGGCAGACGCTCGAACGGGCGGGGTTCGCCGCCCGCGAGGTGCGCGTGCGCTCGGAGCGGCCAGCCGGCGAAGTCGTCGACCAGGACCCCAATCCCGGCGTGCGCGCCGAGCGTGGCTCGACGGTGACTCTCGAGGTGTCGGAGGGTCCGGGCGAGGTCCGCATTCCCTCGGTCGCCGGTCTTCCCCGTGGCGTGGCGATAGAGCAGCTAAACGACGCCGGGCTCAAGGTGATGGTGGACGCGATCCCCTCCAACCGCTACCGCGAAGGCCTCGCCGTGCGGACCGTTCCGGCCGAGGGCACGCTCGTCGAGCGCGGCACGCGCGTGCGGCTGTTCGTATCGTCGGGACCGCGCCGAGTCACGGTGCCGGAAGTGGTCGGCCTCACACAGGACGCCGCCGAGGCCGAGCTGCAGCGGCGAGGGCTCGAGGTGCGCGTGCGCGACCGGCCGTCGGAGGAGCGCGAGGGCACGGTGATCGACCAGGATCCAGCGGCTGGAAGCGAGCTGAAACGCGGCGACACGGTGACGATCGTGGTCTCCACCGGGCCCGAACGGGTGACGGTGCCGAACGTGGTCGGCAGCTTGCTCGACGAAGCGCGTGCCAGCCTACGAGCGGCGGGACTGAAGGTCACGGTGCGCCGCGGTGAGGTGAGCGACGCGACCGACGATGGGCGCGTGGTCGACCAGAGCCCCTCGGCTGGCGTCGAGGTCGAGCGTGGTACCGACGTCGTGCTCTTCGTCGGCAAGTTGGCGTCGGGTGTGGGCGGCAGCGATTCGGCGCTGCCCGAGCCGGGGGCGCAACAGCCGTGAAGGTCGCCGTTCTCGCCGGTGGTCGCTCGAGCGAGCGGGAAGTGTCGCTGAGCTCGGGCGCCGCGGTGTGCCGGGGGCTCGTCGAGGCCGGGCACGAGCCGCTGCTTGTCCGCACCGAGGCCGACGGGCGCTGGTACTGTGAGGGCGAGGCCGTGTCGCTCGAACCGGGCGGCGGTCTCCTCGGCTGCGACGTCGTGTTCCCGGCGTTGCACGGTCCTTTCGGCGAGGACGGCACCGTCCAGGGCGTTCTCGAGACGCTCGATATTCCCTACGTGGGATCGGGCGTTCTCGCCTCGGCGGTGTGCATGAACAAGTTCGTCTTCAAGGAGCTGATGCGCGCGGCCGGACTGCCGCAGGTGCGCTACGTGGCGTTGCGCGCCGACCAGTCGTGGGACGTCGACCTGGATCTCGGTTGGCCGGTGTTCGTCAAGCCTGCGCGGCTTGGCTCGTCGGTCGGGATCTCGCGCGTCGCGTCGCGCGAAGAGCTCGTTCCCGCGCTCGAGCGTGCGTTCCGTCACGACTCGCTCGTGCTGGTCGAGCAGGCTGCGCAAGGAATCGAGGTCGAGTGCGGTGTGCTCGGCGACGGCGACCCGCTCGTCTCGCCGTGCGGAGAGATCCGCGTGCGCCGTTCGCGCACCGGCTTCTACGACTACGAGGCCAAGTACACCCCGGGGGGAATGGAGCTAGTCGTCCCCGCCCGCATCTCGCGCGAGGTCGCAGAGCGGGTGCGCGAGCTCGCCAAGGAAGCTTTCTTGAGAGCGGGCTGCAGCGGGCTTGCGCGTGTCGACTTCTTCGTCGAGGACGCGGACGGCGAGGGGCGCGTGCTCCTCAACGAGGTCAACACGATGCCCGGTTTCACGCCGACAAGCGTGTTCGCCCGGTTGGTCGAAGCTGCCGGCGTCAGCTACCCCGAGCTGTGCGACCGCCTCGTCGCGCTGGCGTTGGCGCGTTTTCGCCGCGAGCGCGCTCTGGCGTACTAGCGCGAAAGTCCCAGCTCGCGGATTTCGGCACGGCCAGCGGGCGGCAGTTTTGTGATCCAAAGCAGGTAGTAGCGGAACGAACGCGCACGCCGTCCGAGGGTGACGCTCGTGTTTTGCGAGAAGACGCGTGGGGCGGCGATGCGCGTCCAGCCGCTCAGGTCGCCCGAGGGGGTGTTGGCGGCGTACACCGCCGCTTGGAAACCCGGTGTGCTCGTGACGGCATCGAGGCGGCGGACGGTTTGGGACTTGCCGGTATCGATGTAGAGACCGACGCCGCTTTTGTTCGACCCGGCGAGACCTCCCTGGTAGCGCTCTGTCTCCCAGGTTGTCGTGAGGTTGCCGTCGAGCGCCAGACGCACGCTCTCGGGGTGTTCGGACCCGTCGCCCTCGGGGTCGAAGTCGTGGGCGGCGCTCGACGGTAGCGCTAGCCGTGCGAGACCGCCCGACTCGACCCGCGCCGGGCCCGCGCCTGGGCGCAGATTTTCGAGCGCCTGCCACACCGTGACCGCGCCCGCCAGCGCGACCGCGGCGCCGACAGCGAACTTCGCGGCGCGCCGCATCCGCAGCCGCCTGGGCGCCACCGCCGCGATCTCGGCGGGCAGGGTGCGTAGCACCTCGGTGGCCGCGGCGCTCGCGCGGCCGGCCCGCGCACTCTCGATCGCCAGCGCCGCTTCGAGCTCGCGCGCCAGCTCCTGGGCCGAGGCGTAGCGCCGCTCCGGCTGTTTGGCGCAGGCGCGCTCGACGATCGCAGCCAGCGACGCCGAGATCTCCGGCCGCAGTTTCTGGATGTCGGGGAGCGGGTCGCGGACGTGCGCCATGGCGGTGGCGACAGCGGTCGATCCCCGGAAAGGCGGCGTGCCGACGAGCATCTCGAACAGCACGATTCCGAGCGAGTAGAGGTCCGAGCGCTCGGTTACGCGCTCGCCGAGCGCCTGCTCGGGAGCGACGTACTCGGTGGTGCCGAGAACGCGGCCGGTGGCGGTCAGCTCTTGCTGCGTCGGCTCGAGCGAGCGGGCAATACCGAAATCGGTGACGCGCGCCCGCCCGTCACGGTCGATCAGCACGTTCTGCGGCTTTATGTCGCGATGGACGACGCGCTGGGCGTGGGCTGCCGCGAGCGCGCGGGCGATCTCGATCGCGTAGGCGACGGCTTCCGCTACCGGAAGTCGGCCGACGCGGGCGATGCGCTGCTTGAGTGTCTCCCCGTCGACGTACTCGAGGACGATGTAGGGGCGGCCCTGCTCCTCGCCGGCGTCGATCACGCCGACGATGTGGGGATGGTTGAGACGCGCGATCGTGCGCGCCTCGCGCCGAAAGCGCTCGCGCTGATCGGGATCGACGAGCAGCTCGGGGCGCAACAGCTTCACGGCGACTGCCCGATCGAGCGAGGTGTCGTGGGCGCGCCACACCGAGCACATACCGCCGCTGCCGACGAGCGCTTCGAGCCTGTACCTGCCGGCGAGCAGGCTGCCGGTGAGTCGTTCTTCTAGGGTCCGAGTGCCGATGGCCGTAAGTGCCCGCTACTTCACCGATCCGTTGTGCCCGCTCTCGTGGGCTCTCGAGCCCATGCTACGCAGGCTCGAGGTCGAGTTTGCCGGTTCGCTCCGCATCGAGCCCGTACCGGTAGGCCTCTACCGTGAACCGGTTCGCGACAGCGAAGACCTGTTGTCGCGGACGCGCGAACTCGCCGAGGTTGCGCGGGTCACGCGCATGCCGGTCGATCCGACGCTCTGGCTCGGGTCCGATCCCCCGCGTTCGAGCCACCCGGCGTGCATCGCTGTTTGCGCTGCGCTCGAGCGCGACCGCGAGATCGCGCTACGCCTGCTGCGCCGCTTGCGCGAGGCGGCACTGTGCGGCGAGCGGCGCGTCGATTCGCCGCTCGCTCTTGTCGAGTGCGCGGTCGAGGTCGGGTTGTCGCGCGAAGGGTTCGAGCGCAACCTCGAGTCGAACGCCACGCTCGAGCGCTTCGCGGCGGCGATCGAGAGCGCCCGCCAAGCCGCGCGCGACGCCGGAGGCTTGCGAACCACACCCCTGCTCGAGGTACAGCTCGGCGAGCGACGACTTTTCGCGGGCGTAGACGAGGGTGGAGGCGTCGAACGCCTGCTCGCGAGCTGCGAGCGGCTGTTGAGCGAGCTACGTGCCGCCGGGCTGGCCATCGGCGAAGCGCCACCGACGGATGCGGCCGCCGCGCTCGCTCGCTGGGGGTCTTTGTCCACCGCCGAGCTCGCAGCCGTAACCGAGTGGCCGTGGCCGCGCGCCGCCGCCGAGCTGTGGCGCCTAGTGCTCGAATGGCGTGCCCGACCGCTGCTCGTGGCGGGCGGGGGTGCGCTGTTCAGAACGCAGTGAGCGACCGCTTCAAGCGGAACCGGGCCGGAACCCTGAGCGCCGATTGCCGACCAACCCCGCACCGGGGAGCTCGACGAGGCCGGCGCGATCGGTGACCTCGCCGATCACCGCCGCTGCGGGGTAGTGGCGGCGAGCCACCGCGAGAAGATCGTCGGCACGTGTGCGGTCGGCGATCACGCAGAAACCGCACCCCATGTTGAAGACCTCCCACATCTCGGCCTCGCTGACGCCACCGCGCTCGGCGATCAATGCGAAGATCGGTGGCGAGGGCAAAGGCTGGTCGATGCGGTAGCCGACCCTGGAGTTCAGGCGCAAGAGATTGAGCAGCCCGTCGCCAGTGATGTGAGCGAAACCATGGAGGGGACCGTCCCCCGCTGTGCGCAGCAGGTCGAGCGCGCAGGGAACGTAGATCTCGGTCGGGTCGAGCAGCACGTCGCCGACCGACCGGCCTGCGAGCGCCTCTGGTCGCTCGGCGAGATCGGGCAGAGCCTTGCGAGCGAGGGTCAGGCCGTTGGCGTGGATGCCGTTCGACGGCAGGCCGATCACGACATCTCCCGGTGCGATGCGACTTCCGTCGAGGATCCTCTCGCGCGCGACCGTGCCGACACAGAAACCCACCAAGTCGAGTCCCCGCGGCGAAGGATGGCCGCGGATCAGATCGGGGACCACCGCCAGCTCGCCACCCGGCACCACCACGCCCGCCCGCGCGGCGCCGCTGGCGATGCCGGAAGCGACGGCGGCGAGCATCTCGTCGTCCGGCTTTTCGACCGCGACGTAGTCGAGGAACGCCACCGGCTCGGCGCCGACACAGACGATGTCGTTGACGTTCATCGCCACGCAGTCGATGCCAACCGTGTCGAAACGAGCGAGCTGCTCGGCGACGACCAGTTTCGAGCCGACGCCGTCGGTCGCGAGCGCCAACGCTGGTCCGTGCGCGACATCGAGAACCGCGGCGTAATGGCCGGAGGGTACGAGCAAAGCGCGCGCGGCTACGCCCGCTTCGGCGAGGGTGCCCACGATCGCCGCGACACCGGCGTGGGCGCGAGCTTGATCGACACCGGCTGTCGCGTAGGCGTCCTTGCGCAGCGGTTCGCTGGTTCCGTTCATCGCGGGCGGGATTCAATCGCGGCGTCGGTCGCGCCGTCGGCGCGCCGCAGGGCCAGCACGAGAAGGTCGTCCTGTGCGCGTCCGGCGAAGGCGCGAACCGCGTCGCGCACCTGCTCGGCGATCGCCTGCGGGTGCGATTGCGGAGAGGTGCTTTCGAGCAGCTTGACAAGGCGCGAGCGGCCGAACAGCTCGCCGTCGCGCCGCGCCTCGGTGACGCCGTCGGTATAGGCGACGAGCGTGGCGCCCGGTGTGAGCTCCAGTTCGCCTCGCCTCGTGATCAAGTCCTCGGTGACGCCGAGCGGCATGCCGCCCGCTCCGAGCTCGCGTACAGCGCCGTTCCCGACGACGAGGGGCGGCAGATGGCCGGCGAGCGCCCAGCGCAGCCTGTCGCGCTCGAGCACCGCGAAGAAGGCGGTGGCGAAAGTGTCTTCGGGCAAGCGCCTGCAGAGCAGCCGGTTCGCCTCCGCGAGCGCGTCGAGCGGATCCGACGCGTCGCTCGATCTCGCTTCGACGAAGAAGCGCACCATGGCGCTGAGCGCTGCCCGTTCGACCCCTTTGCCGGCGGCATCGCCGACGAGCAGGGCGGTGGCTCCGCTCGCGAGCTCCCACACGCCGTAGATGTCGCCGCCGGTGACGGCGTCGGCCGCAGGCTCGTAGACGAGGCCGAACTCGTAGTCAGGCACGGACGGCAGCGGTTCGGGCACGAACCCGAGCGTCAGCGCTCGCGCGATCCGCCTCTCACGGTCGTGCTCGACGGCGTTGGCGATCGCCACGTCGGCGAAGCGCGCGAGCTCGACGAGCGCGTCGAGGCGGTCGCGATCGAGCTCGCTCTCGTTGCGGGCGAGGACGCAGAGAATCGCGCGCACGCGCGACCCTGTCGCGAGCGGAGCGAGCGCCAGCGCGGCGAACATCGCGGCTCCGAGCGTGAGGCGACCCCCTGCCGGACCGACCCACGGTTGGCGCGAACGCGCCACACGCGCGAGCAGACCGGGATCGATCGGCGCGCGGCTGTCGCGCTCGACGCGCAACCCGCTGGCAGCGGCGATCTGCGCCGAGCGCATACCTGGCTCGAGACGCAGAACGAGAGCCGCGTCGGCCCCCGCGACCTCCCGCGCCTGGTGGGCCAGGCGGTCGAGCACCTGGTCGGGATCGAGCGTCGCGGCGATCTCCTCGCTCGCCCGCTTGAGCAGCAGCTCGCGCCGCGCGCGGCGACTCTCGAGCTCGAGCAGCTCAGCCCGTTCGAGCGCAAGCGCCGAGAGGTCGGCTAGCACCTGGGCGTTACGCAGGTCGGTCGGCGAGAAGGACGTCTCGTCGAGGCGCAGCGCAACGAGCACGCCAAGGCGGTTGCCGATCGAACCATGGACCGGGACCACTAGTAGCGAGCAGCGGCCAGCGAGCTGCCAGAGATGGTCGCCGCGCTCGGTGCCGAACTCACTCGCGAGCAGCTCGCGCAGCCGCAACGACCCTTGCCACGCCGCGACGCGCGGCAGCAACAGCGGGCGATCGCGAACGATCAGCATCGACGCCAGATGGGGGACGACAGCCTCGAGATCGCTGTGTGCCGTCCAAGTCGCGATCTGCGAGCCGGATCGCTCGGCATAGACGACCGCGTGCGGTGCGAGCAGCGTCCGCGCATGACGGATCAGACGCTCGAGCGTCGGTCGGGCGGTCGCCGCGACGAGCTGGACGGACGCGGACACTGTTCAAGCCTACGGAAGTGGTTGGCGACCCGGCTAGAGAGTGACGCTGTCGCTTGTCGCGCAACGTGCGTGTGCCCCCTCCCGCCCGTCGCGCCATACGACCGCGCGCAGCCCGGCGGCAAGAGCGAAGGCGACCCGGTACAGCGCGGCCGCGCGCAGCGCAGCGGGCGTCATCAGTGCCGCGCTCGCGCCCGGGCGCCCGAGCGCGATCGTGGTGGCGGCTGCGCTCGCTGCGCAAAGCGCGAGGCCGGCGAGCGGTAGCGGCGCACTGTTGCCGCTCCGCGCGACCAGAGGCGCCAACTCGCGGGCGGCGGCGGCGGCGAGCACAGGACCATGCGTTTCGACAAGCAGGCGCTCGACCTCCTCCCGCTCGGCGCCGAGCGCGAGCGCCACCGTGACGACCGCCCCCGAGCGCGAAACGCCGGGGATGAGCGCGATCATCTGAGCGAAGCCGACCGCAAGCTCGAGCCTCCTCCGCTCGGGAGGGAGTGTCGTGTGCCGACAGCTGGCGGCGGCGAGGAGCGCGAGCCCCGACGCCAGCTGTGCCGCTGCCGTTGCGCGAGCGTCGCCTGCGGCGCGGGCAAGCGGTCGGCGCAGCACGACACTGGCGGCCACGGCCGGCAGCAGGGTGCGCACGAGCGTGCCGAAGCTGCGCGGGCGCGAGAGTCGCGCGCAAACGGCCAGGCCGAGCAGGCTGCCGGCGTGGCCGGCGACGTCGATAGCCCTGCCCGTCTGGTCGAGCGCTCGCCGCGACAGGTCGCCGCCGCGACGCGCGGCCAGGACGGCAGCGAGACGGCGCACGTGGGCCGAGCTCGACACCGGCAACAGCTCGGTGACGCCCCGAAGGGCGCCGAGCAGAAGCCAATCGCTGGGAGCTAGAGCAAGGCGCTGCGAGCTGTGGCGGATGCCGGTAGATCGGCGGTAGCGCCGGGCGATCACCGCTCGGCCTCGGCCACGTCCCGCGCTCGCCGGCGACGGCGCACGACGAGCCAGACGATGCCAGCGACGAGCGCTGCGGCGACGGCGTAGTCGAGGTAGTGCAGCTTGTCGCGCCAGGTCTCCCAGCGCTCGCCCGCTTGAACGCCCAACCAGGTGAGACCGAACACCCACGGGATGCAGCCGAGCACCGTCAACACGCTGAACCGCCAAAATGGCATCCGCGCCACGCCGGCTGGGAGCGAGATGAACGTCCGCACGATCGGCATCATCCGCGTGAAGAAAACGGTCGCGTCGCCGTAGCGCTCGAACCAGCGGTCGGCAAGCTCCAGGTGGGAGCGCTTGATGTGCAGCTTGTGGCCGTGCTTCTCGAGCAGGTCTACGCGCCCGGCGCGACCGATCCCGTACGCGACCCACGATCCCACCAGGTTCGCGAGCGAGCCGACCGCCGTCGCTGCCAGCAGCGTGTACTCGCCGCGCGAGACGTTGAAGCCCGCGAAGAGCATCGTCGCCTCGCTCGGCACGGGGATGCAGGCGCTCTCGAGCACCATAAGAAAGAACACGCCGGGCAGGCCGAGCGCCTTCACGACGTCGACGGCGAGTTGGACGATCGGGTCGGTGATCGATGCGAAGAGCACGGCGTGAGCGAGCGCTGCGAATCGCGCCGGAAGCGAGTCCAGCTAGCCTAGCCGGGCCGTGCAGGTTCCGCTGTTTCGCTTCACGCTCGCGCCCCACCACCGGCGGCTGGTCGCGGCGATCGAGCGCGTCGTGGCGAGTGGAAGGTTCATCCTCGGACCGGAGGTCGAGGCTTTCGAGCGCGAGTTCGCGGATTACGTCGGTGCTCGCCACTGCGTCGGCGTCGCCAACGGCACCGAGGCGTTGATGTTGTCGCTGCGAGCGCTCGGCGTCGGTCCCGGCGACGACGTCGTGGTGCCGTCGTTCACGTTCTACGCCAGCGCCGAGGCTGTAGCAGCGATCGGTGCGCGGCCGGTGTTCTGCGACATCGATCCGACGACTTTCTGTCTGACGCCTGAAACGGTGCGCTCCGCCCTCACCGCGCGCACACGGGCGATCGTCGCCGTTCACCTCTTCGGCTATCCGGCGCCGGTCGAGGAGCTAGCGGAGTTCGGCGTGCCGATCGTCGAGGACGCGGCGCAAGCCACCGGGGGCAGCGGCGTCGGTGGCCGTGTAGGAACGCTCGGCACGATCGCCGCCTTCTCGTTCTTCCCCTCGAAAAACCTGCCTTGTCTGGGCGATGGCGGTGCTGTCACGACCGACGATCAGGAGCTCGCCGACCGCGTGCGGATGCTCCGCCACCACGGCTCGCGCGACAAAACGACCTTCGAGCTCGTCGGTTTCAACTCGCGTCTCGACGCGCTACAGGCGGCGGTGTTGCGCGAGCTTCTGTCACAGCTCGACGGCTGGAACGCGGCGCGGCGCTCGGCGGCGGCGCGCTACCGCGATCTCGGTCTCGACCGGCATGTGACCGTGCCCAGCGAGCCGCCGGCAGGCGCACACGTCTACCACCTCTACGTCGTCCGCCACCCGCGTCGCGACGTCCTGGCGGAGGCGTTGCGCGAGCAGGGCATCGAGGCGCGCAGCTACTACGTGCAACCGATCCACCGCCAACCGGCGATGCGCAGCTACGCGCCGACCGTCGCGCTCCCCGGTACCGAAGAGGCGGCACGCTCGAACCTGGCGCTGCCGATGGGGCCCGAGCTGACCGCCGCTGAAAGCGAGCACGTCGTCGCTGCCATCGAGCGGGCCCTCGCCGCCACCGCCCCGTGAAGATCTGGGTGGACCTCACGAACAGCCCGCACGTGCTCGTGATGGCGCCGATAGTGCGCTGGCTCCGGGCGCAGGGCCACGAAGTCGAGATCACCGCGCGGGACTTCGCGCAGACCCTCGAGCTCTGTAGGCGTCACGGCCTTGCGCACACCGCGATCGGCGAGCACGGTGGCGCGGGTTTCCTCGGCAAGGCGCGCGGACTCGTCCGCCGCAGCACGGCGCTTTTGCGCTGGGCGCGGCGGCGCGGCTTCGACCTAGCGCTCGGTCACGGTTCGAACGACATCTCGGTGGCCGCTCGGGTGCTCGGCATCCCTTCGGCGACCGCTTTCGACTACGAGTGGGCGGCGCTCCAGCACCACATCAACTGCCGTCTTGCCCAGGCAGTCGTGGTACCGGAGGCGATCCCGCCCGAGCGGCTCGCCCGCTACGGTGCGCGCGGCAAGCTCCGGCGCTACCCGGGAATCAAGGAGGAGTACTACCTCGCCGACTTCGAGCCCGACGCGGGCGTCCTCGACGAGCTCGGTATCGAGCGCGACGGCCCGCCGATCGTCGTCGTGCGCACACCGCCGGAAGCGTCGCTCTACCACCGCTTCCGCAACCCACTGTTCGCAGATCTGCTGCTGCGCCTGGAGAGGGAGGACGCGCAGGTCGTGGTGCTTCCACGTCTCGCCGAGCAGCGCGCGGAGTTGCGCTCGCGGCCGCGGCTGCGCGTGCCCGAGCGGGCGATCGACGCCCCGAGCCTCGTCGCGCTGGCGGATCTGGTTGTCTCGGCGGGGGGTACCATGAACCGCGAGGCGGTGGCGCTCGGCACGCCCGTCTACACAACGTTCGAAGGGCGACTGGGCGCCGTCGACGAGCTCCTGCTGCGCGAGGGGCGCATGCGTCGGCTCGGTGATCCGTCGCAGCTGCGGATCGAGCACAAGCCGCGCACGGGCTTCGAACGCAAGCGGCGCGATCCGGGCGATCTCGCCCGCCTCATGCTGTCGGCTCTGGAAGCGAGCGGTGAACGGGGACACGCACAAGCGGGCTAGAACGACTGGTCAGCTCCTCGCTCTGCTCGCGGGCCCGCGCGTGCGGCGCACCGGTCAGCTGGCGGTAGACGGGGCCCTTGTCGCGCTGGCGTGGTGGCTCGCGTTCGTTCTACGTTTCGACAACGGCATCCCCCCGCGCTACCGCGACCTCTTGCTCGCCACGCTGCCGCTGGTGGTGGCTCTCAAGGTCGTGGTGTTGGCGCTGTTCGGCGCCTACTCGAAACTCTGGCGCTACGTCGACCAGCGCGACTTCAACTCGCTCGTGCGCGCGGTCGTGGTCGGCTCGGTCGCGGTCATCGCCGCGACGTTCGTGCTCGCGCCGGGGCGCGTCGATCCGCCGCGCGGCGTGATCGCGCTCGATCTGCTGCTCACCCTCGCGCTGCTCGGCGGGGCGCGCTTCCTGGTGCGTGCGCTGGTGGTCGAGCGACCGCTGCGAGGCCCGCTCTTCGAACGGGCAGCGCGCGCGGTGTTGATCGTCGGCGCCGGCAACGGGGGGCAGCAGGTTGCTGCCGAGTTGCGCCGCAACCCCCAGCTCGCCAGTGCGCCGATCGGCTTCGTCGACGACGACCCGCGCAAGCGCGGGATGCGCATCGCCGGGCTGAAAGTGCTCGGCAGCACCGACGATCTGCCGCGGATCCTCGACGACACCAAGCCCGACGAGGTGATCATCGCCATTCCTTCCGCCCCCGGCTTGCTGCGCCAGAAGGTGGTGACCGCCTGTCGCGAGCGGCAGATTCCGGTTCGTACGTTGCCGACGACGTTCGAGCTTTTGTCGGGAGGGATCGAGCTCGTGCGCCAGGCGCGCGAGGTCCGGGTGGAGGATGTCCTCGGGCGCGAGCCGGTGCGGATGGAGATCGACCGCGTCGGCGCCTACCTGCGCGGGCGTGTCGTGCTCGTCACCGGAGCCGGTGGCTCGATCGGGTCGGAGCTGTGTCGCCAGATCGCCCGTGTCGGTCCGCGAATGTTGGTGCTCGTCGACAACGCCGAGACCGCGCTCTTCGAGATCCGGCGCGAGCTCGAGCAGGAGCGCCACTTCGCGCGTCTCGCTGCCGTGCTCGCCGACTGTCGTGACGCCACGCGGATGCGCGAGGTTTTTCTCGAGCACCGCCCCGACGTCGTCTTCCACGCCGCCGCCTACAAGCACGTGCCGCTGATGGAAGAGAACCCCGTCGAGGCGATCCGCAACAACGCCGTCGCCACACGGATCGTCGCGGCCGCCGCCGGTTCGGC
>BEIR01000002.1 GCA_002898855.1 bacterium HR41 | reverse complement strand
CGGGTCGACCAGGTGCGCAACGCGGTGCGCGACTGGTGTCTCGCCGCCGGGCTGTCGGCCTACGACCGACGTTCACGCGAGGGCTTGTTGCGAAATCTTGTCGTGCGCGAGGGGCGGCGGACGGGAGATCTCTCGGTGCGCCTAGTCACCGCGCCCGGCGCGCCGGACGTGGCCGCGCTGGCGGCCGCGCTGCCAGCGACGGGGGTCGTCTGGACGCGCACCGACGCCCTCGCCGAGGTGACGAGCGGGGGCGAAAGCGAACTTGTCGCCGGGCGCGAGTGGATCGAAGAGGAGCTCTGCGGCTTGCGCTTCCGGATCTCGCCCGACGCCTTCTTCCAAACCAACACCGAGATGGCGGAGGAGCTCTACCGGCTCGCGCTCGCCTACGCCGAACTCGACGGCACGGAAACCGTGCTCGATCTCTTCTGCGGGACCGGCACGATCGGACTGGTGATGGCGCTGGAGGCGCGCGCCGTGCTGGGCCTCGAACTGAATCCGCGTGCCGTCGCCGACGCGATCGCCAACGCTCGGCTGAACGCGATCGACAACGCGACCTTCTACTGCGGCGACGTGGCCGATGCGCTTCCAGAGCTCTGCGAGCGCGCTCCGACGCCCCCCGCGGTGGCGGTCGTCGATCCCCCGCGGGCCGGTCTCTCCAAACGGATGCTCGAGCACCTCTTGGCCGCCCGGCCGAAGCGGATCGTCTACGTCTCCTGCAACCCGACGACGCTCGCGCCCAACGCGCGCGCGATCGTCGCGGCCGGCTACGAGCTCGAGCGGGTGCGTCCTGTCGACATGTTCCCGCAGACGCCGCACATCGAGTGCGTGGCGGCGTTCAAGCGGGCGGTCGCGGGCCGCTCAGCCCGGTGACTCGAGTTCCTCGTCGTCGAGCGGCACCTCCTCGCTGGCGTGGACCGTGCAGAGGAAGCGTCCGTCGCTCTCGAGCGCAGCGCGGATCTCCTCCTCGGTGAGCGCGACGCCACAGACTTCGCAGCTGCGCCGTTTGATCAGTGGCTCGATGCTGTGCTCTTCGAGATCCATGCGCGCCTGATTCTGTCAAGCGAGTCGCCCGGCGTCCCCCGCTAGTAGGGCGGGAACGCCGCCCACCACTCGCCGAGCACGCGGAAAGCGTTCCAGAACGCGCGCTTGGCGCGCTCCTCGTCGAGCGAGTCGTCGATGTCGGGAACGAACAGCGCCTCGCAGCTCGGCGTCAGCCGCTGCACCACCCCGAGCTTCGGTTCGAGCGGCACGGACAGCGGCAGGTCGAGAGCGTTCACGGCCTCGAGCGCACGTTCGCCCATCACCACCAGGATGCGCGGCTCGACGATCGCGAACTCCTCGGCCAGACGGGCGTGGCAGCGCGCGTCCGAGAGCTCGAGATCGGCGACCGGGCACTTCACGACGACCGTCCCGTACACACAGAGCGGATCGATTCCGAGGCGGTTGAAGCTCTTCAGGAGAGCCGTTCCGGAACGGCCGTAGAACGCCACGCCCTCCTCGATCTCTGCTCGCGTCGGCGCGAATTTGACGAGGAAGATGTCGGCCAACGGGTGGCCCGATCCCAGCACCGGCATCGCCCCTGCGCGCGGGCACCACTCGCAGGCGTAGAGCTCGCGGTTCAGCTCGTTGAGCTCACGGATCGCCCGCTCGAGGTACTTCTCCCTGATCTCGTCGTCCGTTGCGGGCATCCGTGCCCTGGCTTTTGACGCTCCCCGAGACCCTCCTCTACGGTGCATCAGGTCTTGCTCGCGTCGCGCTTGCGTTTGCGCTGGCGCGGCTGGGCGCGCGGTGCGACACCGGCGCGTGTCTGCAAGAACTTGAGCGCTTGGACGTACACCAAGCTGCGTCGGCCGCGGATGATCTCGGCGTCGCGCAGCGAGGCGAGGAACTCCTCGGGCCCGTCGAACGCGCGCATCCGCACGCGCACCGAACCCAGCCCTTGCAGGACGTGCGCGTCCGAACCGGCGCCGGCGGGGATGCGGTACTTGGCTGCGAACCGGGCTGCCTCCTCGTTGAAGGCCGAGAAGGCGACGCGCGGATTGAAGACCTCGATCGCGTCTATCTCGTCGATCACCGACAGCAGATGCTCGTAGTCGGGCACCGCGTGCATGCGGTCGAAGGGGTGGGGGACGTAGACGATCCCGCCTTGGGCGCGGATCTCGGCGATCGTTTCCGCCAGCGAGAGGCCGCGCGGAATCTTGCGCTCGATGAAGAGCCCGATCACCTCGCCCTGCTCGGCGGTCTTGATCTCTTCCCCGACGATCACCTGAACGCGGCCGTCGGCTTTGGCGCGAGCCTCGAGCGCGCCCGAGATCTCGTTGTGGTCGGTGACGGCGATCGCCCCCAAGCCGACGCGCTCGGCCCGCTCCAACAGCGCCTCGACGGGGGTGGCGCAATCGGGCGAGTGGTCGGTGTGCATGTGCAGGTCAACGTCGATCAGGGGCTTGCGTGCCAACCTGCGGCGCAACGCTGGATCGGCGGCAGCCGGCTTGCGGTGCGCGGCGATACGGCGATAGAGCGCTTCGACCTCGCTCGCCACACGCGCCCAGTCGAGGTGCGCTCGCAGCGGCTCCGCCGCGCGAACGAGGTTGTCGCGCAAGCTCGGGGAGCGCACCACCCGTTCGAGCTGGCTCGCGAGAGTGGCGGCGTCGCGCGGCTGGAAGAGGAGACCGCGTTCGCCGTCGGAGACGCACTCCTCGTAGAGGGGCACGCGCGAGACGACAGGGACGCAGCGGGCAGCGAGTGCCGCCAGCACCGTTCCCGGCCGCGCCGCCACCCCTGAAGACGCTGCCACGAGGACGTCGGCGGCGGCTAGCAGTCGCCCCTCGTCGAGTTCGCCGGTGCCGACGAAACGCACGCGCTCGCGCAGACGCCGCGACAGCGGCTGAGCTGGCGCGGCGCCGCCGCGCGCCAGCACGACTGCGCGCCACGGCACGTCGTCGGGAAGGCGCCTGAGCGCGCGCAGGAACAGACGCAGGGCGGCAGGTTCCTCGTCGGCGACGTAGCCGATCAGACAGCCCGACGCGTCCTCCACAAGGCCCCGCACCAGGTCGCCGCTCGCGGCCTCGAAGCGCGCCGCGCCTGGCGTCACGAGCTCGTAGTCGCCGGGGAAGAAGCGTGCCAAGAGGTCGCGCGTCGCCCGGTAGCTAGCGGTGCGGCCGTCGAGACGCTTGAAGAGAAGGCGTACCAGCGGTCGCGCTAGCTGTGTCGAGAGAAAGCGCTCGGTGGCGGCGTGAAAGCTCGCCACCGACAGCGAGCGCGCGTGACGCAACGCTGCCGACGAAGCGCTCGGCGCGAACGGCTCGTGGACGTGCACGAAGTCGAAAGCCGTGCGCTCGAAAAGGCGCTCGATCGTGCGCGACACGTCGATCGGCAGCGCGAGCGACCCGCCGCGCCGAAACGGCACGCTGTGACCCACGCACAGCACCGCGCGCTCGCCCCACGCGGGCTCTTCCGTGCCGTCGGCGAGTGCGGCTACCCGCTCTCGACCACGACGCACAAGGTCGGGAGAGTCCGATGGGGCCACGACCACTACCGCGTGCCCGCGGCGGGCGAGCTCGCTCGCGACCCGGTCGACCCAGCGGTTGACCTCGTGATCGTGCTCCCAGGGGTAGGGAGTCACCTGGGCGATGCGGAACCGTTCGTCGCCCACCGCGTGCAGCATACGACGCCAAAAAAGCGCCCCGCCGGCGTGCCGGCGGGGCGCTCGCAAGCCTCGCGCCGAGCGCTGCGGCTCAGGAAGCGGAGCTGTGCTCGACCGCCGGCACCGGCCCGCTCGCCGGCAGCTTCGGCGCCCCGCCGTACTGGGCGATGAACTGCTCGGTCATCTCGCGCGCTACGGGGTCGGGGTACTGCTCCGGCGGCGACTTCATGAAGTAGGCCGACGGCCCGATCAGCGGCCCGCCGACGCCGTGGTTGAGAGCGAGCTTGGCGCAGCGCACCGCGTCGATCACGATGCCCGCCGAGTTCGGGGAGTCCCACACCTCGAGCTTCGCCTCGATCGTTAGCGGTACACCACCGAAGGCTTCGCCCTCGAGGCGGATGTGCGCCCACTTGCGATCCTTAAGCCACGGGACGTAGTCCGACGGCCCGATGTAGACGTCGTCGGGCGAGAGCTCCTCGTCGAGCAGCGAGGTGACGGCCTGCGTCTTCGAGATCTTCTTCGACTCCAGGCGCTCGCGCTCGAGCATGTTGTAGAAGTCCATGTTCCCGCCCACGTTCAGCTGCGAGGTGCGGGCGAGACGCACGCCGCGGTCCTGGAACAGACGCGCCAGCGTGCGGTGGACGATCGTCGCACCGACCTGCGACTTGATGTCGTCGCCGACGATCGGCAGGCCGGCCTTGCGGAAGCGGTCGGCCCAGTAGCGCTCCTTGGCGATGAAGACGGGAACGCAGTTGACGAACGCGCAGCCCGCCTCGAGCACCTGCTCGACGTACCACTTCGTGGCTTGCTCGGCGCCGACAGGCAGGTACGACACCACGACGTCGGTCTTCGTCTCCTTGAGAATCCCAACGATGTCGGCGGTGTCGCCGGGTGCCTTGCGGATCTTCTCCTTCAGGTACTTGCCGAGCCCGTCGTGGGTCATGCCGCGGTAGACGGGCACGCCGAGCTTGGGTACGTCGCAGAACTTGATGGTGTTGTTTTCGCCTGCCCAGATCGCCTCGCCGAGGTCCTTGCCGACCTTCTCGGCGTCGATGTCGAACGCCGCGGTGAACTCGATGTCGCGGACGTGGTAGCCGCCGAGGTCGACGTGCATGAGACCCGGCACGCGCTGGCTGGGGTCGGCATCCCGGTAGTAGTGGACACCCTGCACGAAGGACGACGCGCAGTTACCTACTCCGACGATGGCCACGCGAACCTTCTCCGTCTGGTATCGCGAGGCCCCGTTTCCGGCGATGTTGTTGGTCACGAGAGTCCTCCTTTTGGTCGCGAAAGTCCCCTGCAGCTCGGGTGCGTCGTGCTCGCCCCGCCGCGTCCGCTCGGTTCCTTCGGGTTACCCCGCACTGCCGCCACCGTTAGCCGGCGGCACAACTCCCCACTTCCGGCGCGCGGGCCGTCAGGCGAGTTGCCTCCGCACGTGGTGTACGCGCTGGAGGGTAGTCACGACGGTGATACCGGCAAGAAGGTAGACAGCCGGCTCCAGTAGCTTCAAGTCAACCACACCGGCGCCGTCGGCGAGCAGCAGACCCGCCGTGAGGATGACGACGCGAACCGGTCGCGTCGCGATGCCGACCTTGCACTCCGCACCCAGTGCCTCGGCGCGGGCGCGCGTGTACGAGACCATGTACGACCCCACCACCGCGAGTACGGTGGCGCCGGCGGCAGCGTCCTGACCGTGGCGGGCGAAGTAGGCCGCGACGGCGGCGAGGACGACTCCCTCCTCGACGCGATCGAGCGTCGAGTCGAGAAACGCGCCGAACGCTGTGCCCTTGCCCGACATCCGCGAGTAGCGACCGTCGAGCATGTCCATCAGCGAGCCCACGGCGAAAGCGATCGCCGCGGCGACAAAGAGGTCGGCGAGCACGAGCCCAGCGGCGAGGAGATTGAGGGCGAAGCCGGTGAGCGAGATCGCGTTGGGCGTGAGCCGCGACTCGATCAGGCGCTCACGCGCGCGGGCGCGCATCGCCGCGAGCGCCGTGTCGTCGTCGCTCCTAACTCCGCGCCGGGATGGCGCGCCAGCGCGCCCGCTCAAGCTGTCGTCCTGGCGTTCGCTGTCGGCCATGCCCAGACGGTCGGACGCGCGCGCGAGAGCGCCGAGCGCGCGATTACGGCGGAAGTCGCGGCGACCGCCGCACCCACCGCGGCGTCGAGCCAGAAGTGGTTGGCGGTGACGATGACGACGAACGTTACGACCAGCGGATAAACCGCCCACGCTAGGCGCAGAGCCCGGTTGCGGACGAGCGCCACTGCCGGGACGCCGATCATCAAGGCGAAGGCGACGTGCATCGACGGCATCGCCGCGAAGGGGTTGTAGAGCGCGCTCGCACTCTTCTGGGCGTTCTCGCCGAAAAACGACGCGACGGTGTCGGTGAAGCCCCACTCGGGGAGGAAGCGGGGTGGCGCCGTCGGGAACAGCGCGTAGCCGAGCAGCGCGAAGCCCATCGCGAGCATGAAGGTGTTGCGTACGAAGTAGAAGGCTTCGTTGCGGGCGATGTAGAGCCAGATCAGGAACGTCGTGGTAACGACGAAGTGCGAATTCACGTACATCGCGCTCGCTGCCTCGACGAGCCAGCGGTGGGCGCTCGCCCAAGCCTGTAGGGACGGTTCGAAGAAGAGGCCCAGCGAGCGTTCAAGGTCGACGATCGCACGGGCGTTGGCGAAGGCTCTCGCTACCTCGCCGTCGATGTGGCCGCGGACAAGGCGGTAGGCGTAATAGGCGCCGGCGAAGAGGGCGAGCTGCACGAGCGCGTCGCCCCACCCGTGCGGCAGCCAGCTGCCGCTCGCGCGCCAGATCCGGCGCAAGTCGGCGAGCACGGCGCTGGCAGCGGGACGCGCTGTCGATTCACGGGGCGCGCCGTTAGCACGGTCGACGGAAGCGGACAGCGGGTAGGGGTCGCGGCGCACGTCGGCAGCTTAAACGTCGCACTCAGCCGTCGTCGCATCGGCGACCACGGGCGAACAGGCGCTCGGGCGCGAACCTGATGACCAGTCGCGCAAAGCCGGAACGGCGCACCCGCACCCCGGTCCAACCCTCGTCCGGATAGACGCAGCCGCCGGGCAGGTACCAGTACGGCGTCCAGCGCACACGCACAAGAAAGTCGCCAGGCCGCACCACGCGCAACAGCACCTGGTCGGTTTCGAGCCGCTCGAGGCTGGCAGCGGCGCGTCCGCGGGGGATCACGAAAGGCGCCGGCAGCATCACCTCGTAGACCCGCCAGTCGCGCGAGCGCCAGCGAAGCTTCAGGTAGGGCAACCCGCGCTCGATCAGCGCCCGCTCGCCGTAGGAAGAGCGGTCGGGCTTGGCGGAGGGCAGGGCCACGTAGCGCACGGCGTTCTCGGAAAGCCAGGCCGCGTAGGTGAGCTCGTTCAGCGGTCCGCGGTAGAAGATCGGGTTGCGACCGGTGTCGAGTTGGCGCAGCCACCCTCGCGCTAGCGGCACGAGCGGAGCGATTTCCGCGCTCTCCCAGTGGCTGCGAGTGAAGGGGATCTCGATCCGTCGCTGATCCGGCAGCGTCGCGAGGTACTGGCGTAGCGGCTCGAAGTAGTCGCTCCGCGCGGCCGGGTCTTCGAGGTACTTGCGTACGTCCCGCACCGCCGGCGACCACTGCCAAACAGCGAGGAGCGCGAGACCGGCGGCCGCCGGCACAGCGAGCGGTCGCAAGCGCAACAGGCCGCGTTCGGCGGCGGCGCACACGAGCAGCGGTCCCCCGACAAGCGCGCCCAAACGTACGGCGTTGCCGCCCATCGGCGTGTCGATAAAGAGGGCGAGCGTCGAGCCGAGCGCGTACAGCACCGCTCCCCAGCGCAAACTCGCGTCGCGCCGGGGCAGAACCGCGAGGCAGGCGAGCGCAAACAACGGGATCGGCAAATAGGCGGTGGTCGGGAAAGGTGCCCAGCCGCCTTCCGGGAAGGCGAAGGAGAGGAACACCGGTGGTAGGAAGGAGGCGGCAGCGAGCGCGAGCGCCCATTCGCGCGTCCGTCGCTCGTTGCGGTGCGCGATCGCGATGGCGCACGCCGCCATCGTCAAAAACAGCCCGGCGACCGGGCTTCCGAGCGGCGCGAGCACGCCCAGCGCTAGCGCGAGCCCGGGGCGTCGGCGGGCGAACGCGTAGAGCGAAGCGAGCGCCAGGGCGGTGCCGATCGCGAACGGCAGGCGTCCCGTCCAGATCAAAGTCCCGCAACCGACTCCCGCCCAGAGCACACCGAGACGCGACACCGACGGCGGGTAGCGCAGGCGCAGCAACGCTGCGAGCAGGGCAGCGCTCGCGAGCGCTGCCAACGCCAGTGCGGTGCGTACGCCGAGCGCCCAGCCGAGCAGCGGCGAGAGGATGCTGTAGGCGGGCGCGTGGTGGCCGCCGTACCACTGACCGTTCCAGATCGCGAACCCTTCGCTTCCGAACAGCCAGGCGCGGAACTCGTGCGCCGCGAGGTCGACGACGCGGGGCTTCCAGATGAGCGCGGCGATCCCTTGCGCCGCGCAAGCCGAGAGAGCGACCAGCGACCAACGGTCGCCACCGGCGAGCCTCCCTGCCGCCGCACGCACAAGCACCGCGCCGCCGACAAAGAGCGAGCGCTTGCCGAGGGGTCGGCGCGCGCTCTCGGCCCCGACCGCCGGGCGCGGATGGCTAGGAGCTTCGATCCCTGTCTCGGCCGGCAACGACGGCAGGCTAGTGCACGGCCGGATCGGCGACGGGTGTGCGACCGTGTCCGTGATGGCTAGAGCGTCTACGACCTCGACGCGCTGGCGACGACCGCCGCGACGACGGGTCGCGGAGATCGTCGCGCGCCTGCGCTGCTTTTACGGCGCTCCTCGCCTGCGACCGCACGGCCGGCCGCTCGACGAGCTCGTCTTGACCGTGCTCTCGCAAAACACGAGCGACCGCAACCGCGATGTCGCTTACGTACGCCTACGCGAGACGTTCCCCACCTGGAGCGACGTGCGTGCGGCGCCAGTGGAGGCGATCGAGGCCGCGATCCGCCCCGGCGGGCTCGCGCCGACCAAGGCGCGGCGGATCCGCGCGATCCTCGACGCGATCGGCGACGACGATCTCGCCTGGCTCGCCGATGCCCCGCTTGCGCACGCGCGGGCGTTCCTTTGCTCGTTGCCCGGCGTCGGTCGCAAAACCGCGGCGTGCGTCCTGCTGTTCTCGTTCGGGCGCCCCGAGGTGCCCGTCGACACGCACGTTCACCGCGTCGCGACGCGGCTGGGGCTGCTCCCAGCGGGGGTGCCGCTAGAGGCCGCGCACGACATCGCGCTGCGCTACGCGGATGATTTCGATCCTTACGAGTTCCACGTGCTTCTGATCCGTCACGGGCGGCGCTTGTGTGCCGCGCGCAACCCGAAGTGCGGTAGCTGCCCGCTGCGCTCGCTCTGTCCGACGGGCCGCTCAGCCGCCTCCCAGTCGGCCACGGCGGCGGCAGCCACCCGCCGCTCGGCGGCGAACGCCACCGGGGCCTACCAAAAGGCGAGGCGGAAACGCACAGATCTGCTATAAAGGCGCTTAGATTTTTTCAGTCGTCAACGTAGGGAGGCTTGCGATGGGCAAGACGATTGGCATCGATCTCGGAACCACCAACTCGTGTATGGCCGTGATGGAGGGCGGCGAACCGACGGTGATTCCTAACGCCGAGGATGCGCGCGTGACACCGTCGGTTGTCGCTTTCACCGAATCGGGCGAGCGCTTGGTTGGCGCGCCCGCCAAGCGCCAGGCGGTGACCAATCCCCAGAACACGATCTTCTCGATCAAGCGCTTCATGGGGCGCAAGCACGCGGAGGTCGTCGAGGAAGAAAAGATCGTTCCCTACGAGGTAGTCCCGGGGCCTAACGGTGACGTCCGCGTCCGCGTCCCCGCGGCCGACAAGGAGTTTGCGCCGCCCGAGATCTCGGCGATGATCCTGCAGAAGTTGAAGGCCGACGCCGAGGCGTACCTCGGTGAGACGGTCGACGCTGCGGTCATCACTGTCCCCGCGTACTTCAACGACGCGCAACGGCAAGCGACGAAGGACGCCGGTCGCATCGCCGGGCTCGAGGTCAAGCGCATCATCAACGAGCCGACGGCTGCTGCGCTCGCCTACGGGCTCGACAAGGAGAAGGACCAGACGATCCTCGTCTTCGACCTCGGCGGCGGCACGTTCGACGTCTCGATCCTCGAGATCGGCGACGGCGTGTTCGAGGTGAAGGCCACCGCCGGTGACAACCACCTCGGCGGCGACAACTTTGACAAGGCGATCGTCGACTGGCTGGTCGCCGAGTTCAAGAAGGACCACGGTATCGACCTCGCTCAGGACCGCATGGCCCTGCAGCGGCTGTACGAAGCTGCCGAGAAGGCCAAGGTCGAGCTGTCGTCGGCGCAAGAGACGCAGATCTCGCTGCCGTTCATCACGGCCGACCAGTCGGGGCCAAAGCACCTCGACATGCGGCTGACGCGGGCGAAGCTCAACGAGCTCACGGCCGATCTGCTCGATCGCGTCGTCGGCCCGACCAAGCAGGCGATGCGCGACGCAGGCGTAACCGCCGACGACATCGACCACGTCGTGCTCGTAGGCGGCATGACGCGGATGCCGGCTGTCCAGGACAAGGTCCGCGAGCTCACCGGCAAGGAGCCGCACCGCGGCGTCAATCCCGACGAGGTCGTTGCGGTCGGTGCGGCGATCCAGGCTGGTGTGCTCGCCGGTGAGGTCAAGGACGTCCTGCTGCTCGACGTAACGCCGCTCTCGCTCGGTATCGAAACCAAGGGCGGTGTTTTCACCAAGCTGATCGAGCGCAACACCACGATCCCGACGCGCAAGTCGGAGATCTTCTCAACGGCCGAGGACAACCAGACGTCGGTCGAGATCCACGTTCTCCAAGGCGAGCGCGAGATGGCGCGCTACAACAAGTCGCTCGGTCGCTTCCAGCTCACCGGCATTCCGCCGGCACCGCGCGGCGTGCCACAGATCGAGGTCACCTTCGACATCGACGCCGACGGCATCCTCCACGTGTCGGCCAAGGATCTCGGCACCGGTAAGGAGCAGAAGATCGAGATCAAAGCGGGCTCCGGTCTCACCGAGGAGGAGATCGAGCGGATGGTCCGCGATGCCGAGGCGCACGCCGAGGAGGACCGCCGTCAGCGCGAGCTCGCCGAGGCGCGCAACAACGCCGAGAACGCCGCCTACCAGGCCGAGCGCCAGCTCAAGGAGATGGGCGATTCGATCGACGCCGACGCGCGCCAGCGGATCGAGGCCAAGATCAAGGAGATCCGCGACAACCTGCAAAGTGAGGACACGGCCCAGCTCCGGCGTTTGACCGAGGAGCTGCAAGCCGCTTGGCACCAGGTGTCCGAGCAGGTTTACGCGCGCGCCGCGCAGCAGGCCGGCGCCAGTCGCGATGGCGGCTCCGGCGATGCCTCGGCGGGCGACGAAGAGGTCGTCGACGCCGAGGTGGTCGACGGCGACGAGAAGTAGCGGAGGTGCCCGCAATGGTGCGCGTGCACCGCGATGGCGACAGCGACGAGGCTGCGCGCGAGGCCGCTGTCGAAGCGGCGGCCGACGTGCAGCCTCCGCCCGCGGGCGCCGACGGGAGGGCCGCGTCGTCGGCGGCGCCGGAGCGTGACGGCGAGACCGCAAGTGCGACCGTCAGCGCTGACGCCGATGGTCACACGGTCGCCGCCGAGGAGTCGGCACTTGCCGCCGGTGCGGGCGAGGAACAGGACGCCGCTGCTCGCGAGGGCGACGCTGCTCGCGAGGAGGGCGAAACCGCAACGATCGCTCGACACGAACTCGAGCAGCTGCGTCGCGAACGCGACGAGTACCTCGATCTGGCGCGCCGCAAGCAGGCGGAGTTCGAGAACTTCCGCCGCCGTGTCGCGCGCGCCGAAGCCGACGCCGGGGTTCGTGCCAAGATCGACCTGATCCGCGACCTGCTGCCGCAGGTCGACAACCTCGAGCGAGCGTTGCAGGTCGCCCCCGAGGGCGATCCGCTGGCCGACGGGGTACGGATGATCCTGCGCGGCCTCCTCAACACGCTGGAGCAGCACGGCGTCGAGTCCTTCGACCCGAGCGGCGAGCCGTTCGACCCCACCGTGCACGACGCGCTCTCGACCCGCGAGGTCGAAGGCGTCGAGCCGGGGACGGTCGTCGAGGTGGTCGAGAAGGGGTATCGCCTGGGCGAACGGATCGTCCGTCCGGCGCGGGTGGTGGTTAGCGGCTAGGGAGGCAGGGATGCCAGCGGTGAAGGACCCGTACAAGGTTCTCGGGGTCGACCGCAAGGCCTCGCAAGAGGAGATCAAGAAGGCGTACAGGCGACTGGCCCGTCGCTACCACCCCGATCGCAACCCCGGCGACAAGGAGGCCGAGGAGCGCTTCAAAGAGGTGCAGGAGGCCTATTCGATTCTCTCCGACCCCGAGAAGCGCCGCGCTTACGACGAGGGTGGCGGGATGTTCGGCGGCTTCGACCCGGGCGCTTTCCGCGAAGGTTTCGCGAGCACGTTCCGCGGCGGCTTCGGAAGTTTCGGCGACATCCTCTCCGATCTGTTCGGTGGCGGTGCGCGCACGGCCGGTGGGCGTGCGCGCCGGGGACGCGACCTCGAAACCGAGGTCCGGCTGTCGTTCGAACAGTCGCTCGAGGGCGCTCAGGTGCCGATCGCCGTGCCGGTGGAGGAAGTGTGCGCCACCTGCGGGGGCACCGGTGCGCGCCCTGGTACGCAGCCCGAGATCTGTCCGCGCTGCCGCGGGCGCGGGATCGAGTCGGAATCGCAAGGCCTCTTCGCGATCTCGCAGCCCTGTCGGGCGTGCGGCGGTAGCGGCACGCGGGTCACCGACCCGTGTCCGACGTGCCGCGGTTCCGGGCGCGTGCGGCGGGTACGCAAGCTGCGCGTGAACATCCCGCCGGGGGTGCGTGACGGCTCGCGCGTGCGCCTTGCCGGCAAAGGCGAGGCGGGACAAGGCGGTGGCCCCCCGGGCGATCTGTACGTGATCACCCGCGTCGATCCCTCGCCGATTTTCCGTCGCCGTGGCGACGACCTCGAAGTGGACGTGCCGATCACGGTCGTCGAGGCACTGCGCGGCGCCACGATCGAGGTGCCCACTCTTAACGGGACGAAGCGGATTCGGGTCGCTCCGGGCACGCGTCACGGGACCGTCGTACGGTTGCGCGGCGAGGGTCCGCCGCGCGCGAGCGGTGGAGGCCGAGGCGACATCCGCTACCGCCTCGTGATCGACGTGCCGCGCGAGCTGACGCGCGACCAGCAGGCAGCGGTCGATCGCTTGGCCGAGGTCCTCGACGGCAACCCGCGCGCCGAGCTGCTGGCACGGGCGCGTAGCGCCAGCGGTGGGCGCGCGAGTGGAGGTAGCGCGTGAGCCGCCGGCGCAACACGCAACCGCGACACAAGGCGCCTTCGACGGGCGAGGCAGTAGGGAGCGGCGCGTCGGGGCGCCGCGACGGCGCTGCACACCGCAAGCGCGGCGTTTACATGATCTCGGTTGCTGCCGAGCTCGCCGGGATGCACCCGCAGACCTTGCGCATCTACGAGGCGCGCGGGTTGATCAGACCACAGCGCTCGCCCAAGGGCACGCGCCTCTACAGCGACGAGGACGTCGAGCGTCTGCGCCGCATCCAACAGCTCACCACCGAGCTCGGCATGAACCTCGCCGGCGTCGAGAGGGTGTTCGAACTAGAGGCGGAGATCGAACGCTTGCAAGCGCGCCTGCGCGCGCTTGAGCGCAAGGCGGCGGCGGTCGAGGCGGAACTGCGCGCCGAGCTCGAGCGCGTGCGGCGCGCGACGAGCGTGGCGATCGTGCCGTACCGACAGCCGGTGTTGGACATCGTGCCCGTTCGGGAAAACCCCGTGACAGTACGGGTTGACCGTACCTATACTCTCGACATCTATAACCAGGAGACTTAGATTTTCTAGGTAGGTACGATGAACATCGAGCGCTTCACGATCAAATCGCAAGAGGCTCTTCAGGCGGCGCAGCGTCTGGCGCAGGCGCGGCGCAATCCCGAGATCGTTCCCCACCACCTGCTCGTGGCGCTGCTCGAGCAGGAGGGCACGATCGTCGCGCCGGCACTGCGGGCAGCGGGAGCCGATCCCGTGGGTGTACGTCGCCGTGCCGGCGAGGCGCTCGATCGCCTGCCGACAGTGTCGGGCGAGGCTGCCCAGCCGACCGTGAGCCGCGACCTCGCGCGGGTCCTGGAACGCGCCGACGAGGAGCGTCGCGGCATGGGCGACGAGTACGTCTCGACCGAGCACCTGCTGTTGGCGCTGGCGAGCGAGCCGCAGGTCGACTGTGGCGCCGCGCGCGAGCCGCTGCTCGAAGCGATCGACCGCATCCGCGGTCCGCACCGCGTCACCGACCAGAACCCCGAGGACAAGTACCAGGCGCTCGAGAAGTTCGGCCGCGATCTCACCGCCGAGGCTGCCGAGGGCAAGCTCGACCCGGTCATCGGTCGCGACGAGGAGATCCGCCGCGTCATCCAGGTACTGTCGCGGCGCACCAAGAACAACCCCGTGTTGATCGGCGAGCCGGGCGTCGGCAAGACAGCCATCGTCGAGGGTTTGGCGCAGCGGATCGTCTCCGGCGACGTACCCGAGACGCTGCGCAACCGTCGCGTCATCGCCCTCGACCTCGGTTCGATGCTCGCCGGCTCCAAGTACCGCGGCGAGTTTGAGGAGCGCATGAAGGCTGTGCTCCAAGAGATTGCCGAGTCCGAGGGGCAGATCATCCTCTTCATCGACGAGCTGCACACGATCGTCGGCGCCGGAGCGGCCGAGGGCGCCGTCGACGCGGGCAACATGCTCAAGCCGATGCTGGCGCGCGGTCAGCTCCGCTGCGTCGGCGCCACCACGCTCGACGAGTACCGCAAGTACATCGAGAAGGACGCGGCGCTCGAGCGGCGCTTCCAGCCCGTGTACGTCGACGAGCCGACCGTCGACGAGACGATCGCGATCCTGCGCGGGCTCAAGGAGCGCTACGAGGTCCACCACGGTGTGCGCATCCAGGACTCGGCGCTCGTCGCCGCGGCGACGCTGTCGCACCGCTACATCGCCGACCGCTTCCTGCCCGATAAAGCGATCGACCTGATCGACGAGGCGGCGTCGCGCCTGCGCATCGAGATCGACTCGATGCCCGAGGAGATCGACGAGGTCGAGCGCCGCATCCAGCAGCTCGAAATCGAGCTCCACTCGCTCAAGAAGGAGCGCGACGAAGCTTCAGTCAAGCGGCGCGAGGCGCTCGAGAGCGAGCTCGCCGAGCTGCGCGCACGTGCCGAGGAGATGAAAGCGCACTGGCGCGCCGAGAAAGAGGCGATCGAGGCGATCAGGGCTGCGAAGGAGCGGCTCGAGCAGGCGCACCGCGAAGCCGAACGGGCGCAGCGAGAAGGCGACCTCGAAACAGCGGCACGGCTGCGCTACGGCGAGATCCCGGAGCTCGAACGCCGGGTCCAAGAGGCTGAACAGAAGCTGCGCGAGCTCCAGTCCGAGCACAAGTTCCTCAAGGAAGAGGTCGACGAGGAGGACGTCGCCGAGGTTGTCTCGCGCTGGACGGGGATTCCCGTCTCGCGCCTGATGGAGTCGGAGGTCGAGAAGCTCGTGCACATGGAGGAGCGCTTGCACGAGCGCGTCATCGGCCAGGACGACGCCGTCGTGGCGGTGTCGAACGCGCTCCGCCGCTCGCGAGCCGGCCTCGCCGATCCCAACCGGCCGATCGGCGTCTTCCTCTTCCTCGGGCCCACAGGTGTCGGCAAGACCGAGCTCGCGCGGGCACTCGCCGAGTTCATGTTCGACACCGAAGAAGCGATGGTGCGCATCGACATGTCGGAGTACATGGAGAAGCACGCCGTCGCGCGCCTGATCGGTGCACCCCCGGGCTACGTCGGCTACGAGGAGGGCGGTCAGCTCACCGAGGCGGTGCGGCGCCGGCCGTACTCGGTCGTGCTCCTCGACGAGATCGAGAAAGCCCATCCCGACGTCTTCAACGTCCTCTTGCAGGTGATGGACGACGGGCGGCTCACCGACGGCAAAGGCCGCACCGTCGACTTCCGCAACACGATCCTGATCATGACCTCGAACATCCCGGGCGGCATGGCCGGGGTGCGCCAGCACTTCAAGCCGGAGTTCGTCAACCGGCTCGACGAGGTGATCGAGTTCCACCCGCTGCAGCGCCAGCACATCGAGCAGATCGTCGACCTGCAGATGCGGCGCGTGGCCGAGCGGGTACGCGAGCGCGGGCTCGAGATCGAGCTCAGCGACGAGGCGCGCACGCTGCTTGCCACGCTCGGTTACGACCCGGCGTTCGGGGCGCGACCGCTCAAGCGCGTGATCCAGCGCGAAGTCGTCGACAAGCTCGCGCTCGGCCTGCTCAAGGGCGAGTTCAAGCCGGGCGACCGCGTGCGCATCGACGCTGCCGACGGCGCCTTGCGCTTCGAGCGCATCGCCGCCGCCGAGCCGGTCGCGGCCAGCTAGACCGAAGCCGGCACGCTTCCCGCGAGCCAGCGTCGGCGGAAGCGGGGCAAGCCGTGATCGGCGCCGCGGCGCGCAGCGAGCGTCTGGAACACCGTTATCTCGCCGCACTCGAAGCCGACCGCAGAGGCCGCGAGATACAGCCGCCAGATGCGCGCCCGCTCTTCGCCGACGAGGGTCGTGGCGGTCGCGAACTCGCGCTCTAAGTTTGCGCGCCAGCATCGCAGAGTGAGGGGATAGTGCTCGCGCAGCGACTCGACGTCGACCAGCTCGAAATCGGCCTGCTCGAGCTCGCGAACCAGGTACCCGAGCGGGTGGAGGTCGCCGTCGGGGAAGACGTAGCGGCGGATGAAAGTGTCGGGCCCGGGATCGATCGGGCGCAGTCGCGCGATGCCGTGGTTGAGGAACAGACCGCCGGGACGCAGCAGGTCGCGTACTCGCCGCACGTACTCGCCTAGCCGTTCGCGACCGACGTGCTCGTACATGCCGATGCTCGCAACTTTGTCGAATTCGCCGCGACGGAGCTCGCGGTAGTCGGCGACGAGGATCTCGCAGCGGTCAGCGACACCGGCCTCTCGCGCGCGCTCGCGGGCGAGCTCCGCCTGGGGCTCCGAAAGGGTGATCCCGAGGGCGCGCGCGCCGTACCGGCTGGCTGCGTGTACGACAAGCGAACCCCAGCCGCAACCGATGTCCAGGAAGCGCTCACCGGGTGCCAGCGCGAGCTTGCGACAGACGAGGTCGAGCTTGCGCTCCTGCGCGGACTCAAGCGGCTCGTCGTCGCGTTCGAAGTAGGCGCACGAGTAGACCATCGTCGGGCCGAGGATCAGGCGGTAGAAGTCGTTCGACACGTCGTAGTGGTGCCGGACCGCGGCACGGTCGCGACCTAGCGACCGCCGCCGGCCGCGCAAGCGCGCCTCGAGGGAGTGCCGCCCGGCGCTCGTGAGATCGGCAAGTAGTGCGCCCACGCCCACAGCGCGTGCCACCACCGTGACGAGGCGCAAGCGCTGCGGCCAGCTCGGCCGCCACGGCTCGTCGCGAAAAGCGAGAAAGCCGCGCCGTAACGCCTCCTCGAGGTCACCCTCGACGTCGACGAGCCCGCTCGCCCACGCTCGCGCCAGCCCGAGCTGGCTCGGCTCGCGCACGAGCGCCGCGAGCGCGCGCGGCGAGCGAACGACAACGGTCGGAAGGTCGCTGCCCTCGTCGCGGCCCGGCAAGAGCGAACCGTCCCAGAAGCGGACGGCCACTGGCGGGTCGCGATCGAGAGCGGCGCCGAGAGTGTCCGCTATCACCGCTGCGCTACCAGGGGCTCTGCGCGTTGTCCGTGTATGCGGAACCGTCGCTCCGACTGATACCCGCTGATGGGGCTGTTGCCAACCCGCGGGAAGGAGTGGACGCCAGTGGCAGCGAACGCGAGACTCGGCGCGTCGAGTCGAATCGATCGAAGGAGGACGCTGATGCCGACGTTCATCATGCTGAGCACCCTGACCCCCGAGGGCGTGCAGACGCTCAAAAACAACCCCCAGCGCTTGCGGGAGGTCAACAAAGAGGTGGAGCAGCTGGGCGCCAAGGTTGTGGCGCAGTGGGCCGTTCTCGGTCGGTTCGACTTCGTGAACGTCGTCGAGGCGCCCGACGAGAAGACGATCGCCCGTGTCTCGCTCGAGCTCGGTTCGCGCGGCACCGCTCACTACGAGACGCTCGCCGCGATTCCCGTCGACGACTTCATCGCCTCGCTGTGAGCTGGTGGCGGCGGCCGCTTCCGTGGCGGCCGCTGCGGCCACCGTCGCCGTGATGCCGCGCCGGTCGAACGATCTGATTTGATCGCCGCCGTGCAGCCGGTTTCCGGGGATCTTCCGCGCAAGGTGCTCGTGCTCGGTGGTGGCGGGCGCGAGCACGCAATCGTGCGTGCGCTCCAGCGCAGCCCGGCGCGGCCGGAGCTCTGGGCAGTGCCCGGCAACCCCGGCATCGCCCGCGACGGCGTGCACTGCGCTGCGGTCGATCCCCTCGACGGCGATGCCGTTCTTGCGCTCGTCGAGCGCGCGGGCATCGAGTTCGTGGTCGTTGGCCCCGAAGCGCCGCTCGTCGCCGGGATCACCGACCGGCTGGCCGCGGTCGGGGTTCGCTGTCTCGGACCGTCGCGGGAGGCGGCGCGCGTCGAGGGTTCGAAGCTCGCTGCCAAACAGCTGATGGCCGAAGCCGGCGTGGCGACCGCCGCCTACCGCGTCCTCGAGAGTCGCGAGCAGGCGCTCGCCGCGCTTGCGGAGCTCGATTATCCCGCGGTCTTCAAAGCCGACGTGCTCGCCGCCGGCAAAGGGGTCGTGGTCGCGGCCAACGAGGCCGAGGCGCGCGCCGCGATCGACGCGTACTTCGTCGAGCGCCGCTTCGGCGACACGGCCGTGCTGCTCGAGGAGTTCCTTGTCGGCGACGAGCTCTCGCTGCTGTGTCTGTGCGACGGCGAGCGCGCGCTGCCGCTGGCGCCGGCGCGCGACTACAAGCGACTGCGCGACGGCGACGAGGGGCCCAACACCGGCGGTATGGGCAGCTATTCGCCGGTTGGCGAGGTCGACAGCGAGCTAGTCGCCGAGATCGTCGCCACGGTCCACCAGCCGATCGTCGACGCCTTGCGGGAGCGGGGAACGCCGTACCACGGCGTTCTCTACGGCGGGTTGATGCTCACCGCCGACGGTCCGCGCGTGCTCGAGTTCAACTGCCGCTTCGGCGACCCCGAGACGCAGGCGCTCCTACCGCGGCTGCGTAGCGACCTGCTCGAGCTTCTGTGGCGGGCATCTTTCGCCGGCGGGCTCGACGGTGCGAGCTGCGAGTTCGCCGACGACGCCGCGGTTTGCGTCGTGCTGGCGGCCTCCGGCTATCCCGAGGCGCCGCGGCGCGGCGACCCGATCGCGGGCATCGAGGCGGCCGAACGGACAGGCGCGCTCGTCTTCCACGCCGGCACTGCGGAACGCGACGGGCAGTTCGTGACCGCTGGCGGACGGGTCCTCAACGTCGTCGGAACGGGACCGGATCTCGCGGCAGCACGCGAGGCCGCCTACCGCGCCGCCGATCTCGTCGAGTTCGCCGGCAAACAGTTGCGGCGCGACATCGCCGCCGGACGCAGGTAGGGAGCGAGCGCAGTGGGCGAGCCCGAGACCGCACCGGCGTCGCGGCCCGCCCCGCCCGCCGTGCGAAGCGACGAACAGCCGCCCGCGGTGGCAATCGTGATGAGCTCGCACAGCGAGATGCCGGTGATGGAGAAGGCGGCGCAGGAGCTCGAGGAGCGCGGCATCGCGTTCGAGGTGAAGGTGCTACCGGCACACCACGACCCCGACGTGGTGCGCGACTACGCGCGCAACGCGCGCGAACGCGGCCTGCGGGTGATCATCGCCGGCTCCTCCTACTCCGCGACGCTGCCGGCGATGATCGCTGCCAACACCGATCTGCCCGTGATCGGCGTGCCGATCAGCGGTCCGCACTCGATCGCCGGTGGTTTCGACGGACTCGCGGCGATCGCCCAGATGCCGCCGGGCATGCCGGTGGCAGCGGTCGGTATCAACCAGGCGATCAACGCGGCGGTGCTCGCGAGCCGGATCCTGCACGCCTAGCGCTGGAGGTTGCCGTGATCGACCGTTACACCCGGCCCGAGATGGGCGCCATCTGGACCGAGCAGCGCAAGTACGAGACGTGGCTCGAGGTCGAGCTCGCTGTCGTCGAGGCGCTTGCGGAGATGGGAATCGTTCCAGCCGAGGATGCGGCGGTGATCCGCGAGCGAGCCGCGTTCACCGTCGAGGCCGTCCGCGAGCGCGAACGCGTCACCGACCATGACGTCGCCGCCTTCGTCGACGTGGTGGCGGCCTCGGTTGGGGAGGCGGGGCGCTGGATCCACTACGGGCTGACCTCGTCGGACGTTCTCGACACCGCGCTCGCGCTCCAGATCTCGCAGGCCGCGCCGCTTCTCGTCGGCGGCGCACGGGCGCTGCGCGATGCTCTGGCGCGGCGGGCGCGCGAGCACGCGCACACGCTGTGCGTCGGTCGCACGCACGGCGTCCACGCCGAGCCGACGACCTTCGGCATCAAGCTCGCCGGGTTCGCGTTCGAGGCCGACCGTAACCTGCGGCGCCTCGAGCACGCTTTCGAACAGGCGGCGACCGGTGCGATCTCGGGCGCCGTCGGCACCTATGCCGCCACCGGCCCCGAACTCGAGGAGCGGGTGATGCGCAAGCTCGGCCTGCGCCGCGAGGACGTCTCGACCCAGGTAGTTCCCCGCGACCGCCACGCCGAGCTCTTGCAGGCGGTTGCGCTCGCCGGTGCCGGCCTCGAGCGGTTGGCGACCGAGATCCGTCATTTGCAACGCACGGAGGTGCGCGAGGTCGAAGAACCGTTCCGTGCTGGAGCGCAGAAGGGCTCGTCGGCGATGCCGCACAAACGCAACCCGATCGTCAGCGAGCGCATCTGCGGCATCGCGCGCCTTCTGCGCGGCTACCAGCAGGCGGCGCTCGAGAACGTCGCCCTCTGGCACGAACGCGACATCTCGCACTCGTCGGTGGAGCGTGTAGCTCTCCCCGACGCGCTGATACTCCTCGACTACGCCCAACACTTGGCGCTGCGACTGGTCGAGGGGATGCGCGTCTACCCCGAGCGTATGCGGCGCAACCTCGACGCCACCAACGGCGCGCTCTACTCGCAACGTGCCTTGCTTGCGCTGGTGGCAGCTGGGCGCACGCGCGACGACGCCTACCGCATCGTCCAGCGCGCGGCGCAACGAGCGTTCGACGGGGACAGCCACTTCCGCGAGCTGCTCGCCGCCGAAGCACCGGAACTCGATCTCGACGCGGTCTTCGATCCCACGCCGTTCGTACGCCACGCCGACGCGATCCTCGCGCGGCTGGAAGCGTTCGACCGCTGAACGGCCGCGTGCGACGGGCTGTACCCTGCCGGCCGATGGTCGCTGGCACCGAAGGTCTCGAGCTCGTCGCGCGCGGAAAGGTGCGCGACATCTACGCCGCCGGCCCCGACCGGCTGTTGTTGGTGGCGAGCGACCGCATATCGACGTTCGACGTCGTGCACCCGACGCCGATCCCCGACAAGGGCGCGGTCCTCACCGGCCTCTCGGTTTTCTGGTTCGAGCGCACCCGCCACATTTGCCCCAACCACCTGATCTCGTTCACCGCAGTCCCCGACGACGTGCGTGGCCGTGCGCTGCTCGTCGAGCGGCTCGAGATGGTTCCGATCGAGTGCGTGGTGCGCGGCTATCTGGCCGGATCGGCGTGGCGCGAATACCGCGAGAGCGGCGCCGTCTGCGGCATCGAGCTGCCGCCCGACCTGGAGGAGGCGGCGGAGCTGCCGGCCCCGTTCTTCACGCCCGCCACCAAAGCGAGCGAAGGGCACGACGAGAACATCGATCTTGCCACCGCCGCCGAGATCGTCGGCGACCGCCACACGGTCGACGAGCTCGCTCGCATCTCGATCGCCCTCTACCGCTTCGCTGCGAGCTACACGCGCGAGCGCGGGATCATCCTCGCCGACACGAAGTTCGAGTTCGGTCGCCGTCGCGATGGCACGCTCGTGCTCGCCGACGAGGTGCTCACGCCCGACTCTTCGCGCTTCTGGCCGGCCGACGCCTACAAGCCCGGTCGCCCCCAGCCGTCCTTCGACAAGCAGTACGTGCGCGACTGGGCGACCGAGATCGGGTGGGACCGCACGCCGCCGGCGCCGCCGCTGCCCACCAAGGTCGTCAACGGCACACGGGCGCGCTACATCGAGGCTTACGAGCGCATCACCGGCGAGCCCTTCCAACAGTGGTTGAAACGGGCGGGGGCGCGGTGAAAGCGCGCGTTCTCATCCGTCCCAAGCAGGGCTTGCTCGATCCGCAGGGCCAGGCGATCGAACGGGCCCTCCCCGCGCTCGGCTTCGACAGCGTCCGTGACGTGCGCGTGGGTCGCCTGGTCGAGCTCGAAACCGATCGACCGGAACGCTTGCAGGAGCTGTGCGAGCGCCTGCTCTGCAACACGTTGATCGAGGAGTTCGAGATCGTCGAGGTCGAGCCCTAGTGCGTTTCGCTGTCGTGCGCTTCCCCGGCTCCTGTGACGACCGCGACGCGCTGCTGGCATGCTCGCGCTTCGGCGAGGCGCACTTCGTCGACCACCGCGAAAGCGACCTCGCCGGTTTCGACTGCGTTGTGATCCCGGGCGGCTTCTCGTACGGCGACTATCTGCGCGCCGGGGCGCTCGCCGGGCTCTCGCCGGTGATGGGCGCGGTGCGCCGCTTCGCCGCCGCCGGCGGCCCGGTGCTCGGCATCTGCAACGGGTTCCAGGTGCTGTGCGAAAGCGGCCTCCTGCCCGGTGCGCTGCTTCCGAACAGCGGCTTGCGCTTCGTCTGTCGCGAAGTCGAGGTCGAGGTCGCGTCGGCCGCCACGCCTTTCACGCGCTGCACCGATCCCGGCACGCGGTTGCGGATTCCCGTCAAGCATCAGAGCGGGCGCTACTGGGCGCCGCCCGACGTGCTCGACACGCTCGAGCGCACCGGTCGTGTCGTCTTCCGCTACGCCCCCGGACACAACCCGAACGGATCGGAGCGCAACATCGCCGGTGTGGCCTCGGCCGAGGGCAACGTGGTGGGTCTTATGCCCCACCCCGAACACGCCGTCGACGCGCTCCTCGGCTCGGCCGACGGCGCTGTGC
>BEIR01000001.1 GCA_002898855.1 bacterium HR41 | reverse complement strand
CAACAACGCCGGCTACACCTGGGACGGCGTCCTGCACAAGATGTCGGACGAGCAGTTCCAGGCGATGCTCGACATCCACACGGTCGTGCCGTTCCGCATCATCCGCGCGGCCGCGCCGTACATGCGCGACGCGGCGAAGCAGGAGCTCGCGGAGGACAAAGAAGTCTTCCGCAAGATCGTCAACGTCAGCTCGACGTCGGGCATGATGGGCAACGCCGGCCAGGCGAACTACTCGGCGGCGAAGCTCGGCGTCGTCGGCCTCACCAAGACGCTCGCTAAGGAGTGGGGCCAGTTCAAGATCAACGTCAACGCCGTCGCCTTCGGTTTCGTCGAAACGCGCCTCACCGCAGCCAAAGAGCAGGGCGAGAAGCTCGAGATCGAGGGCAAGGAGATCGAGCTCGGCATCCCCGAGCAGATGCGCCAGATGGCGCGGATGCTGATCCCGCTCGGCCGCCCGGCGACGCCGGAAGAAGCAGCGGGCGTGATCTTCTTCCTCTGCTCGCCGTGGTCGAACTACGTGCACGGGCAGGTGATCAACTGCACCGGCGGCATGTTCGGCGGCATGTACTTCTGAGCCGCAGCAGACCTACGACTCGAGCGGCGGCGGCCTTCGGCCGCCGCCTTTACTTTGCCCGCGCGGTACGCGCCCGAGAGCGGGCGCTCAAAAGCGGACGCTCAGCTCCGGGCGCGCCGCTCTTCGGCGGGAGGCTTGCCGCTCTCGTCGGCGAGCCCTGGCGGCGGATAGGGGCCGAACCAGTTGTCGCGCGCTCCGTCGAGCGTCAGTACCGCGCCCGAGAAGTAGTCGCCCCCCGGCGACGCCAGGAACGCCACCAGCCACGCGAACTCCTCGGGACGCCCGAGCCTGCCGAGCGGGACGGTTCTCGCGACGCCGCGCACCACCACCTCGGGGTACTTCGTCATCAGCGTCTCGGTCGCGAAGTGCCCGGCGGCGATGGCCGTCAAACGGATGTTGAAACGCGCCCACTCGATCGACAGTACGCGCGTCAGGTTCTCGACCGCGGCGCGCGCCGCCGACGAGTGCGCCATGCCCGGCAAACCGTTGTGCGGCGAGAGCGTGACGTTGCAGATCTTGCCGCCCTCACCGCTCGGGATCATCCACTTGCTGGCCACCGCGTGCGTCATGAGCCACGTGCCCTCGACGTTCAGGCGCATCACGGTGCGGAAACCCTTGGGTGTGATGTCCTCGGCCGGCACGAGGTACTGGCCGCCGGCGTTGTTGAGCAGAAAGTCGATGCGGCCGTGCCGTGCGATCACCGTGTCGACGAACGCGTCGACCTGCTCCTCTTCGCGCACGTCGCACACGTGCGCCTCGACGCTGCCAGCGGGGGCTAGCGCTGCCGTCTCGTCGAGCGGTTCGCGACGGCGCCCGCAGATCGCCACCTTGCAACCCAAGCGCGCAAGCTCGAGCGCGGCAGCGCGTCCGAGGCCGCTACCGCCCCCCGTGACGATCGCGACCCGACCCTCGAGCAGCCCCTCCCTGAACAGCTCCGACGGCACGCGCGCTGCAGGGTACCTGGTGCGGTTGTCGAAGCGCGGTGAGCGTGACCGCTGCAGCACCCAAGCTTCTCGCCGAGCCACTCGCTGGCGGGATCCCGGGGGCCGTGGTGCAACTGCACCCGCTGGTCTGCGGCACGCTCGCCGCTCCGCGCCCGTTCCTGGTAGGCGAGCCCGGCGTACGCGGACGCCTGCGCGCGCTCGGCTTGCTCGGCGCACCGCGCGTGACGATCCCGGTGATGGCCTGGGCGCTGCGCCACCCCGGCGCCGGTTGGCTGCTCGTCGACACCGGGCTGCACCCCTCGGTGGCGTGGGCGCCGCGCCAGAACCTCGGCCGCGTCGGCGCCGCCATCTTGCGCGGCGTGCGCCTCGAGAAGGGCTGGTCGGCTCCAGAGCGGTTGCGGGCTTTGGGAGTCGAACCGGACGCGGTGCGAGCGGTCGTCATGACTCACCTCCACCTCGACCACGCGAGCGCCCTCTCGGAGTTCGACCGCGTGACCGTCGTCCTCGACCGGCGCGAGTGGCAAGCGGCTTACGAAGGCAAGGCGCTGCGTGGCTACGTGCGCCGGCAGTTCGACCTCGCCTTCGACTTTCGTGTCGTCGACTTCGCCACGCAAGGGCGGTCGCACGCAACGTTCGCGCGCACGTTCGACCTTTTCGCGGACGGCTCGGTGGTTCTGATCTCGACCCCTGGCCACAGCGCCGGACACATCGCGGTGCTGTTGCGCACCACCGGCGGGAGCAAGCTCCTCGCGGGCGACGCGATCTATCTGCGCGAGACGCTTGCGAACGGCACTCTGCCGGCCTTCTGTGCCGACGAGCACCTCGCTCGGCGCTCGCTCCACGAACTCCAGGTCTTCGCCCGCCAATACCCGGACGTCGAGATCCTGCCGAGCCACGAGCCCGAGCTGCTCGCCCGCTACGGGGCGGGCGCCGCCTAGACGCACTCCCCGAGCGGCGAGGCGAGCGCCGTGCCGGCTACGAGCGGACCGCGTGCTCGGCGCGCAGCTGGCTGTGGAGCGCGCGCACCCTGTCGAAGACGATCTCCGACGCGCGCTGCGACTGCTGGCGCCGCGGGCGTTCGACGCGCTCGAAGGCCAGCGGCCCGCCGAACGCGATCGTCACCTGGGGGAAACGGAGGCGCCGCCAGTCGCGCGCACGCTCGGTGCCGACGATCGCCGTGGGCACGACCGGCACGCCCGATTCGAGCGCCAGACGACCGAGCCCCCAGCGCGGCCGCCCGAGCTCGCCGGTGCGCGAGCGCCCCGCCTCGGCGTACATCACGACGAGGCCGCCCTGGCGGAGAACGGTGTGGGCGGTGGTGAACGCCTCTTCGTCGACCACCCCGCGCCGGATCGGAAAAGCACCGTCATGGGAGAGGATGAAGTCGAGCGGTGGTTTGAACAGTTGCGACTTGGCGACGAAGCGCACTTTGCGTCGCAGATAGACGGCGATGAAAAAGTGGTCGAGGAAAGAAAAGTGGTTGGGAGCGACGATCGCGGGCCCCCACGGGGGCACGTTGGCGATGCCGCGTGCGCGGGCGCGGTAGACGCCGGCGATGTAGGGCGTGAGCACGAAACGGCAGAGCTCGTATACCCAGTCGGGCCCGCGTTCCCGGGCTCGCCGGTGGTAGCGCGCGAAGTGCTCGGCGGGCCGCGGGTCTTCGTAGACCTGCGGTTTGAGCTTGGTCTTGGGAGCTGCCTCGCGACTCACGGTGCCTCTCTTTCACTCCCGCCGCCGCCCGTCGCCGCACGGGTCGCGGCCAGGGCGCGCCGCCAGCCTGCGATCAGGCGCTCGCGCTCGGCGTCGCCGATCCGCGGCTCGAAGCGACGTCGCTCGCGCCACCGCGCCGCCGCCTCCTCGGCCGTCCAGATGCCGACGCCGACACCGGCGAGCAACGCCGCTCCGAGTGCGGTCGTCTCGCTCACTTCCGGCACAGCGACGGGGATTCCCAGCACGTCGGCCTGGAACTGCATCAAGAACGAGTTAGCGACCGCGCCGCCGTCGGCTCGCAGCACCGTCGGCGCGATGCCAGCTTGCACACGCATCGTCGCGATCGCGTCGGCGCTCTGGTAGGCGATCGCTTCGAGCGCGGCACGCGCAAGGTGCGCGCGTCCGCTGCCGCGGGTGAGCCCGACGATCGTGCCCCGCGCGTGCGGGTCCCAGTGGGGCGAACCCAGCCCGGTCAGCGCCGGCACGAAGTACACGCCCTCGTTGTCCTTCAGCGACAGCGCGAGCGCCTCTGTCTCGGCGGCGTCGGCGATCACGCCGAGCCCGTCGCGCAACCACTGCACCGCTGCGCCGGTCACGAAGATCGACGCCTCGAGCGCGTAGCTCGGTCGCTCGCCGAGCAGCCATGCGACGGTCGCGACCAGGCCGTGGGGCGCGCGCGGCGGGTCCGAGCCGACGTTCTCGAGCACGAAGCTGCCCGTGCCGTAAGTGTTTTTGACGGCGCCCGGCTCGAGGCAGCCCTGGCCGAACAGCGCCGCTTGCTGGTCGCCAGCGATCCCGGCGAGCGGGACGCGCCCACCGAAAACATCGGTCTCGCCGAAAACGCCGGCGCTCGGCAGCACCTCGGGCAGCATCGCCGGGTCGACACCGAACAGTGCGCAAAGCTCGTCGTCGTAGCGCAGGCGGGCGATGTCGAAGAGCAGAGTGCGGCTGGCGTTGCTCGGGTCGGTCGCTGCGCGCCCGCACAGGCGCTGACACAACCAGGCGTCAACGGTGCCGAAGCGGGCGGCACGCCCGGCCGCCCGCACCGCCTCGGCGTTACGCACAAGCCACTCGATCTTCGTCGCCGAGAAGTAGGGGTCGAGCAACAGCCCGGTGCGCTCGCGCACGAGCGGCTCGTGCCCCTCGCTGCGCAGCTCCTCACAGCGACCGGCGGTGCGCCGGTCCTGCCAGACGATTGCGCGCGCGAGCGGGCGCCCGCTGCGCGCGTCCCACGCGACGACGGTTTCGCGCTGGTTGGTGATGCCGATCGCGCGCAGCTGCGCGCCTTCGATGCCGGCTTCGCGCAAGGCGTCGCGCGCAGCGGCGAGCGCGCTCGCCAACAGCTCCTCGGGGTCGTGTTCCACCCAGCCCGGCCGCGGATAGTGCTGGCGGATCTCGCGGTAGCCGCGGCCACGTGGACGCGCCTCGTCGTCGAAGACGATCGCTGTCGACCCGGTCGTTCCCTGATCGATTGCGAGAATCATCCTTTCTGTCCGATCGCTGGCGGAGCTGCAGGTGCGGGCGGTATCTTGCCGCGCCGCAGGGGATCCAAGGAGAGGAGGAGGACGAGTCGATGCCCGAGGTTCCTGCTCACATCACCGGCACGGTCTGGAAGATCGAGTGCGAGGTGGGCCAACAGGTCGAGGAAGGCGACACCCTCGTCGTGCTCGAGTCGATGAAGATGGAGATGCCCGTCGAAGCCGAAGAGGCCGGGACGGTCAAGGAGATTCTCTGCGAAGAGGGCCAGGCCGTCTCCGAGGGCGATCCGCTGGTGATCATCGAGTGACGCTGGCGCCGTCGCCGGCTCGCGGTCGGCGGCGCGGCGCCATCACGCCGTCCCAGATTTCGACCAGAGCGGCGACGAGGTCGGCGTCGCTGACGCCTGTCGAGCCGACGATCTGCTGGTAGCAGGCGCGCTCGACACCCCACACGAGCGCGACCGACAAGGCGCGTGCCTGGACCGGGTCGACGCCGTCGGCCACCAGCCGGCGCTCGGTGCCGGCGACGAAGCGCTCGACGAGACCGCGCCAGAAGCGTGCCGTCGGCTCGTCGTAGGTCGACGCCTCGACGACGGCGCGCAGCAGTGCTGCGTGCTCGCGGTGCAGGCGCAAGATTGCGTCGAGTGCCTCGGCCAACTCCTCGCGCGCGCCCTCCCCGCCCCACCACTGCTCGGCTTGCTCGTAGAGGGCGGCCGCGACCTGCTCGGTGAGCCGTTCCAGAAGCTCGCGCTTGTCGCGGAAGTAGAAGTAGAAGGCGGTGCGCGTGAGACCGGCGCGCTCGGTGATCCGGGCGACGCTCAGCTCGGCGAGCGAAGTCCCCTCGCGCAGCAGCGCTTCAGCAGCTTGCAGCAGCTTCGCCTCGCCCTCTCGGGGGCCGGACTCGTCGCTCCCGCGCCGCGACAGCACGCCGCTCTGACGCTGGGCGAGCCCGCGCCGCGCTCCGGCCGCTGATCCCTCGTCAGACACTCGTACCAGCGAGTCTACGCCAGGGTCCGGAGCGCAGCTCGAGGCATCTCTTGACACCTCGCTTGACAATGTGTCAAGACCTGCCTACCTTTGTCGCCGGGCGGCGACGGCGCCGATGCGGTCGGAGCCGTTTCGTCGCCCGCGAGCATCGGAACGACGCTCGCGCGAGGCTCCGCGGACGACAAAGGAGGCATCGACGTGCCGAACTTGCTCGAACTCACCCAGCAGGGCGACCCGGGCACGATCGTCGACGAGTCGCAGCTCGACAAGATCGTGCTCCAGACCCCGCAGCAGCTCTACGAGCTATGGGAGCGCCAGCAGTGGCGCGCTCACGGCATCGACCTGTCGCGTGACATCAACGACTGGCGCGAGGTGCCCGACGACGAGCGCGAGTACATGCTGTGGGGGCTCTCGTCGTTCTTCATCGGCGAGGAACGGGTCACGACCCAGTTCTCGGGCCTCGTCATGGCGTACGAGGACCAGTCCGAAGAGGCCTACCTCGCCACGCAGCAGGTCGACGAGGCGCGCCACACGCAGTTCTTTGCCCGCTACTACGACACGGTCTTCAAGATCGGCGGCGGCATCGACGCTCAACTCGAGCGCGTGCGCGAACATGTCAACGACGCCTTCGTCAAGCTCTTCGACGAAGCGCTCGTCGACGCGAACAAGCGCTTGATAGCCGATCCCAGCGACCGCGACGCGAAGATCGACTTCGTCACTACCTACATGATGGTGATCGAGGGCACGTTGGCCCTGACCGGCCAACAGACGATCACTCGCTCGCTCGAAGAGCGCGGCATCATGCCGGGGTTCGTAGAGGGTTTCCGCCGCATCGCGACCGACGAGCACCGTCACGTCGCCTACGGCACGTGGTATCTGCAGCAAGCGGTCAAGCGCGATCGCTCGGCAGCGGAGCGCATCCAAGCGAAGCTCGCGGAGTTGCTGCCGATCGCCGCCGAGGTGCTGGTGCCACCGGGCCGCTCCCTTGACGAAGAGTGGGAGCTGTTCGGCTTCACGCGTAGCGACGTCCACGGCTACGCTTTCCAGGCCCTGTCGCGCCGGATGAAGGTGATCGGCCTGGGCGTGCCGCAACTTGTGTAGGGCGTCCGTGCGGAGGTCGCGTGCGCACTTGCCGCAACTCCAGCGGCGGCTGTGCGCACAGTTCAACCGCGGATCTTGAGAACGCTCCCGACCGGGTAGTGACCGCTCGGTCGGGAGCGCTTTTTATGATCGTGCGCCGCGATCGACGCGCGGCGTATGGGCGACGCGCGCGCGACTCGCTGACAGGCGCCATGGCAAACACAAGCGACGAGCAACTAGCGGGCGGAAAACTCGTTCTCGACCGGCCCGACGAGGGCGTCGCGCGCATCACCATTCGCAACGAGCGGCGCCGCGGGGCGCTCGACCAGGAGATGCTCGACGCCCTGGCCGCCTTGCTTCCCGAGCTGGATTCCCGTTGCTTGGTCATCCGCGGCAGCGGCGAGGTCTTCTCCGCGGGGTACGACATCGGCGATCTCGACGGGTCCGACCTAGCGGCAGCGGCCGAACGGCTCGTCGCGCACCCCTTCCACGCTGCGATCGAAGCGCTCGAGAACTACCCCTACCCGGTCGTCGCGCAGATCAACGGCCACGCGATCGGCGGTGGTCTAGAACTGGCTGTGACCTGCGACCTGCGCGTCGCCGCAAGCGGTGTGAAGCTGGCGATGCCGCCCGGGCGCCTGGGCCTGATCTACTCGCACACCGGCCTGCGCAAGTTCCTCGACGTCTGTGGCCCGGCGGCTACCGCCGAGCTGTTTTTCACTGCCCGCAACATCAGCGCCGAACGCGGCCGCGAGCTCGGTCTCGTCAACCATGTCGTCGCGCGCCCCGAGCTCGAGGAGTTCACGCAGGCGCTGGCACGCGACATCGCTGCTTGCTCGCCGCTCTCGCTGCGCGGCAACAAGCGCATCATCCGCACTCTGCGCAGCGAGCGCTGGCGTCTTTCCCCGGAAGTCGAACAGGAGCTCGTCGCGCTGCGTGAGTCCTGCTTCGCATCCGAAGACTTCCGCGAGGGCATCCGTGCGTTCGCGGAAAAGCGCGCCCCGCAATGGAGCGGACGCGAGCGCTAGCCGCCTAGCCTCCCGCTTGCGAGGGCGCGCGAACAGACGCGAGCGGCTGTTCGCCCAGCTCGGCGACACCCTCGCGGCTGTCGCCTTATAGTGCGCGCTTGCACTGTGCGTCCGACGTGGAACGTACGGTGTTCGTCAAGGGGAGCGGTCGCGCAGGAGGTGCACAAAGGGTGCCGCCGTTGATCACGCGGGAGGAGGCCCTCGAGCTAGGGAAGATCGAGGACCACGCCGAGATCGAGAAGCTGGTCGAGCGAGCCTGGCGGGTTCGCCTCGAACGGTTCGGCGACTCCACCGATCTCTGCTCGCTCGTCAACGCCAAGTCGGGTGGCTGTGCCGAGGACTGTGGCTTCTGCGCCCAGTCGCGCTACGCGTCGGCCGACACGCCGATGCACCCGATGATGGAGCCCGAGCAGATCCTCGAGCATGCGAAGGCCGCCGAGGCTGCCGGCGCACACCGCTTCTGCATGGTCACGCAGGGCCAAGGCTTGTCGAAGCGCGACTTCGAGAAGATTCTCGAGGGCGCGCGCCTGGTCGCCGAACACACCAATCTCAAGCGTTGCGTGTCGATTGGCCACATCTCGCCCGAGCGGGCGCGCAAGCTCAAGGAAGCGGGGGTGCAGCGCGTCCACCACAACGTCGAGACCGCGCGCTCCTACTACCCCGAGGTCTCGACCACCGTCCGCTACTAGGGGCGCAGGCGCACCATCCAGGCCGTGAAGGAAGCGGGCCTCGAGACCTGTGTCGGCGGGATCCTGAACCTCGGCGAGTCGCCCGAACAACGCGTCGAGATGGCGTTCGAGCTCGCCGAGCTCAACCCGACGAGCGTTCCCATCAACCTCCTCAACCCGCGCCCGGGGACGAAGTTCGGCGATCGCCCGCTGATGGATCCCTGGGAGGCCGTCAAGTGGCTCGCCATCTTCCGCTTGATCCTCCCCGACGCGCTCTTCCGTCTGTGCGGCGGGCGCAACGAAAACCTCGGCCTCGGCGAATTCCAGAAGCTGGCGGTGAAGGCGGGGCTGAACGGGGTGATGATGGGCAACTTCCTCACCACCCTCGGATCGGATCCGGCCTGGGATCGCAAGCTCTTCACCGACCTCGGCCTCAACGTTTGGCGCCAGCCCGACAACGGGTCTAACCCGCGCCCCGACAACCGCTCGGGATGGCTCGAGGGCGAGACGCCGCGCACACCGATCGACGACCTCATCGACAGCCAGTCCGAAGCGCCGCTGTGGAACCCAGCGCGACAGCTGCGCCGGCGCAAGAAGCGCTACGTGCCGCCGCGCCCCGACGGGGCGCCGAACCGCGGCCTGCGGGTCGTCCAGGTCGAGCCCGAGCGCGAGCGGGCGGCGACCGCCTGAGGCGATGCAGAGCGAGCTCGAGCAGCGCCTCGCCGAGCTTCGCGACAAAGGTCTCTATCGCCGGTTGCGAGTGATCTCCGGCCCGCAGGGGCCGCGCGTGCTGCTCGACGGCAAGCCCGTGCTGTTGCTCTGCTCGAACAACTATCTCGGGCTCGCCGACGATCCGCGCGTGCGCGGCGCGGCCGCCGAGGCAGCGATGCGCTACGGCGCCGGCGCTGGCGCCTCGCGCCTGGTGAGCGGGAACATGACCGTTCACCGGCGCCTCGAGGAGCGCCTGGCCGAGTTCAAGGGCTACGAGGCGTGCGTTCTCTTCGGCTCGGGCTACCTCGCCAACACCGGCGTGATCCAGGCGTTAGCCCGCGCCGGCGAGGTGGTGCTCTCGGACGAGCTGAACCACGCCAGCATCATCGACGGCTGTCGCCTCGCCAAAGCCGAGCGGTTCGTGTATCGCCACTGCGATCTCGAGCATCTCGAGTGGGGTCTGCGCAAGGCCGAGGGACGTGCGAGCTTGATCGTCACGGACTCGGTTTTCTCGATGGACGGTGACGTGGCACCGCTCGCCGAGATCGTCGAGCTCGCCGAGCGTTACGACTGTCGCGTGATGGTCGACGAGGCGCACGCCACGGGCGCTCTCGGCCCCGGCGGGCGCGGCGCCGTGGCCGCCGCGGGGCTCGAGGGCGAGGTCGACGTGCTGGTCGGCACGCTCGGCAAAGCGCTCGGCTCCTACGGCGCCTACGTCTGCTGCTCGCGGACGATGGCGAAGTACCTCGTCAACACCGCGCGCACGCTGATCTTCTCGACCGCTCTGCCGCCGCCGGTCGTGGCCGCCGCGCTGGCCGCGCTCGAGATCCTCGAGCAGCGCCCCGAGCGGGTCGAGCGCCTGCGGCGTAACGCGCGCATCCTGCGCTCGACGCTCGCCGACCACGGTGTCGAGGTGCCCTCGCAGACCCAGATTCTCCCGGCGGTGGTCGGACCCGCCGAGGCAGCAACGCGCGCCTGCGAGCTCGCGCTCGAGCGGGGGGTGTTCGCGCAGGCGATCCGTCCGCCGACAGTGCCCGAGGGCACGTCGCGACTGAGGCTTACGGTGATGGCGTCGCACACCGAGGCGGAGCTCCGGCACGCGGGACGGACGCTCGCCCAGGCGCTGCGAACAGCTCGCCAGGAGATGCGCGAGCGCACGAGTTCGGCTTTGGCCGTAGCGTGAGCGGCGGCCGTGCGCGGGCTCTTCGTTACAGCCACCGACACCGAAGTCGGAAAGAGCGTCACAGCGGCAGCGATCGTCGCCGCGCTTGTGGCGAGCGGCAAGCGGGTCGCGGCCTTCAAGCCGGCCGTGACGGGTGTGGCCGACGAGCCGGGTCCGTTCGGGCGCGATCACGAGCTCTTGGCGAGCGTGGCCAACGCCGGCCAGGCGCCCGACGATGTGGCCCCGTACCGTTTCGACCCGCCGCTTTCGCCGCACCTCGCTGCCGAACTCGCCGGTGTCGAGATCGACCCGACCCGCCTCGTCGAGCACGCCCGCTCGCAGGCGGCGCAAGCCGAGGTGATCGTGTGCGAGGGCGTGGGCGGCCTGTTGGTGCCGCTCACAGCCAACTATCTAGTCCGCGACCTAGCGCGCGACCTCGCTCTGCCGCTGGTGGTGGCAGCGCGTCCGGGGCTCGGCACGATCAACCACACGCTGCTGACGCTCGAAGCGGCGCGCGCGGCCGGGCTGACGGTGGCGGCGGTGGTGTTCACGCCGTGGCCTAACGATCCCGAGCCGATCCACCACTCCAACCGTGACACGATCGAGCAGCTCGGTCGCGTCGCCACCTACACGCTTCCGCATACGACGCGCGCCGAGCTTGCTGCGAGCGCCGCCGACCTTCCCCTCGACGCCTGGATCACACCGCGCTAGCGCGCCCCCACGGCACGCGCGCAGCCGTCTCAGCCTGCGAGGGCCATCGGTACCGCCACCGCTGCGAGTAGCAGAGCCGTACCTCGGCGCAGCGCGATCTGCGAGAGTGCTCCGCAAAGCCGCGCGCCCACCAGAACGCCGAGGAGAACGCCGGGCATCAGACCCGCCCACGCCGTAAGCGGCGCCGGCTCGCCGGCGACGAGGTGGGTGCAGAGCGCCGCCCCGGCGCCCAGGCCGACGACGAGCGCTGCGGTCCCCGCAGCGGCGTGCTCGGGCAGGCGGTGCAAGCCGACGAGTAGCGGCAAAGCGATGAAGCCGCCGCCGACACCGAAGGCGCCCGCAAGCGCGCCCACGATGGCTGCGGAGACAAGCGCGGCAAGCGGGCGAACGGGTGGACAGACCTCGCTCGGCAGGACCTTCCCAGGCCCGCTGCCGCCAAGGCCGCGCCACACGATCACGGCGCCGACGACGAGTGCGCCGGCGATGCCAAGCGCGACGACACGTGGCGGGAGTGCACGACCGACGAGCGCTCCGCCCACCGCAGCCGCTACAACCGGCACGCCCAAGGCGACCCCGTGTCGCGGGCAAACGCGGTGCGCGCGCAGATGTGCTGGCAGCGCGACCGCCGCTGCTGCAGCCACCAGACCGAGGGCGGTGACCGCAGCGGTGTGCGGATCCTGGCCTGCGACATGAACAAGGAGCGGCAGGGCAAGCACGGAACCGCCCGCACCGGTCGCTCCCACCACAAGGCCGGTCGTAAGGCCAATGGCCAGGGTCACCGCGGGCACTCCCACGACCACCGCGCCGAGGGCGCCCGCCACCGCAAGCGGCAGTGTCGGTGGGATCTCGCGACGCCCAGACGTCGCGTCCGAGCGGTCGCTTCCAGGTCTCGCGCACCTGCCGGCGTCTGGTCGCCCCTCGTGGGCCGAGAGCCTTGCCCGTGAGTGCCCGCTCACTGCACGAGGCATCTCTGCAACCACCCCCCGGCACCGATCTTCGCAGTGATTGTGCCCGCGACCACAAGCACAACTGTACTGATGTATGGCGATCGAGCTATAGTCCTTGTCGTGAGTTCGCCCTCGCGACCAACGCCAGGAAGCCCTCTCGCTTCGCGCAACCGCAACAGCGGCGAGGGCGGGGAGCTGACCGACCACCGGCCGGGTGGTCGCGGCATCCGTAGCGGCGGCGACGTCCGTCAGAGCCGAGGTGCCCCGGCCGCTCGCGACACGGTGACGTGGTCCCTCCCGAGCCCGCTGCCCAGACACGTCGCCGAGCTGATCGCCGCGCGCTTCGCTGCCTTCGCCGACCCGCTGCGGCTCCAGATCCTCGACGAGCTCCGCCGCGAAGGGGAACTGTCGGTCGGTGAGTTGGTGGAGCGGCTCGCCGCTACGCAACAAAACGTCTCGAAGCACTTGAGCGTGCTTTTGCAACGGGGCGTGGTCTCGCGGCGCAAGCAGGGAACGCGCGCCCTGTACCGCATTGCCGACCCGTACGTGCTCGAAATGTGCGAACTCGTCTGCGGCAGCTTGCAGCGCGAGATCGACGCCCTGGTGCGCTTGGTCGCGGGCGAAAGTCCGGACGTTGCGGGCAGCAGCACGGCTAGCAGCAGGCGGCTGGTGGGCCGCCCGGCGCCACGCGCAAACGGCGAACAACCCCCAGCGGGAGGTGGTCGGCGGTGATTTTTCGTCAAGTGATGCACGACGACCTCGGTTGCGCCTCGTACCTCGTCGGCGACGAGCGCACCGGCAGAGCCGCGGTTGTCGATCCGAAATTCGAGATCGACGAATACCTGCAAATCGCTCGCTACCACGGGCTCTCGATCGAGCACATCCTTGAAACGCACAATCACGCTGACCACGTGTCAGGGCACGGGCGTCTGGCCGCCGCTACCGGCGCCACGATTCACATTCACCGGCTGGCATCGCCCGATTACGAGCACGAACCGTTCGACGATGGTTTCGAACTCTCGCTGGGCGATGTGCGCATTCGAGCCCTGCACACGCCGGGGCACCGTCCCGAGCACACCGCTTTTCTCCTCTACGACGTGCGCCGATCGCAGCAACCTTGGGCGCTACTCACGGGCGACTCGCTGTTCGTTGGCGACATCGCCCGTCCCGATCTCGCAATCGAGAAGCACGAGGGCGCACGCGGCATCTTCCGTTCGCTGCGGCGGATGCTCGAGCTTCCCGAGCACGTCGAGATCTGGCCGGGCCACATCGGCGGGTCGCTGTGCGGCGGCGACACAGTCGACCGCAAACCGGTGTCGACGCTCGGCTACGAGCGGCTGCACAACGAGATGCTGGCCGTGACCGACGAGGACGAGTTCGTCGACCGCGCGACACGCGATCTGCCGCCACAGCCACCTAACTTCCAGGCGATCGTGGCGCTCAATCGCGGGCCCCTGCTGATCGAGGGTGTCGAGGCACGCCCACTGACTCCACGCCAGGTGCTGCTCAAGCAACACGCGGGCGCGCTCGTGGTCGACGTACGTACAGCGCGGCAGTTCGACGAGGCGCACGTGCCCGGCGCCGTCTCGATACCGGCCACGGGCGCAGGGTTCGGCACCAAGCTCGCTTGGATCGCCGACCGCGATCAGGAGATCGTGTTCGTGGGGCGCGACGATGCTGACGGTCGTCACGCGGTGGCGCTCGCCGAGGCGGTCGGATTGCGCCGCATCTCGGGGTTTCTCGCCGGGGGCATGACGAGTTGGCGCGAGGAACGACGACCGGTAGAGCGGGTGGCACGCCTCTCGGTGTCCGAGCTGCGCGAGCGCGTAGTTGCCGGCGACGGCCTGCAGGTGCTGGACGTGCGCGAGCGAACGGAGTGGCGGCGTTGCCACATCCCGGGATCGCTCAACGTTCCTTATCACGAGCTCACCGAGCTCCCGCCCGCGCTCGATCCGGAGCGTCCCGTCGCAACCGTCTGCGGCACTGGTTCGCGGGCCGGCACCGCCGCGAGCCTCCTCCTCCGGTGCGGCGTACGCAACGTGTTGCACGTCGCCGACGGTGGGGTCACCACGTGGCGCGAGGCCGGTTGGGCGCTTGCGTGTGACGTAGACCAACCCCGAACGTGAAGGGAACACACCTCGCGGCGCCCGCCTCTCCGTGAGGCACGGCAGCGTAGCCCGCTTAACCCAGGTTGGCGCGCTTAAGCGCGGGCTCCCATAGCTTCAGCTCAACGGCATTCCCTCCACTTAAGGCAAAGACTCGCAGCTTTCGCAGGTCTGAACCTCGAAGCCGGACTTGTAACGGGGCGTGCCATCCACTTTTTGCCACCTTCCGTGTGCCGAACATCTGCGCGATGTCGCGTCGGACGCGCACCATCTGCCCAAGACCGATTACACGCTCACCCAACACAACCACAATTTGCTGTGCTGGGCGCCTTAGTGCACGATCCACTGCCCAACCGTCCAAAACCGTAAGTCCCTGATTAACCGAAATCGCGTCGACCAACCATTCCACGCTTCCACTTTTAATCACACGCGCCAGCGGACGCTCACCAACGAGCCACGTTTGACCGTTACGGGCGACGAGACGAATCCCCGCTAGCTCCGGCACGTTCTGCCGTGTCGCCCTGATCACCCCCTGAGACTTAACCCACACCTCGAGCGCCAACGCTGCCCTGCTCTGTCCACCCTCACCGGGCGGGACGATCGCGACAAAGATGCTGCGGTCTCTCTCGCGCACGACCGGCGCGACACTCACAAGACGGCGTCCCCGATACACAGCCACTGCTGTCTGCGAGGCCACCGTTGCCGACACGCCCTCAACTCTCCCCCGAATCCCAACAACCCCGTGCCCGGGCACCCGCCACACGCCCGGAATTGCCAGTGACCCTTCCAAAGTAACGCGAGGACCGATTCGATCTGGCGTCGTCGACGCGCGCACCACGTTGTCCCCGTACTGAGCTGGTCTGGACCAAGGTAGGGGTACCCAAACGTTCCGTCCCCCATCCTTGTCACCGAAAACCGCGACGTACGCACGCCGATCACTCTTTAGCCGTTGCAAAAACTCGCGGGACGACACCTCGAGAACGCCGTAGGAAATCGACCGTCCGTTGACCTCCGTGTAACCCCGTACCGACACGGTTCCCGTTCTTCTTGCACCACGTCTAATGTCCCGTCCATCGAACCGGACGCCGCGTACCGACACGCCAGCAGCGCGAAGCACGGTTGGGAGCACATCGGTTGTTGTCACGAATGCTTGATCGCGCCGCCCACGCTTTTGGCCGGGATACCGAATAAATAGCGGCACCGAAGCGATGCTGGCCACATTGGGTCTTAGAGCCGCCCTTCGCGGCAAGCCCGGGTGGAAGCTGACGCCGTGATCCGCTGTGACCACAATCACAGCACTATTCCACAATCCCACTTTCTTCAGGCGTGCTATCAGTTTCCCTAGAAGGCGATCAACGTACATGGTTTGAAGCAGAAATCGCTGCAGCCCAGATCGCACTGCGCCCTGATCACGAGCCCACCGTTCCATGTACAAGCCAGGCGTGTCAATCTTCCCTCGCCCGTAGGTAGTCCCATCAGGTGTATAACGCCAGGGAACATGTGGTAGTTCAACATGTGCCAGGTTTAGGGTTGGGTGTGCGCCGCGGCGCTTAACCCCCTTGATGAAGTGCAGAAATCTCTGCGGGGCCGTGACCGCGGTAGACAAGCTGTCACCATCAGCGCCTTCGCCGGCCGAGCGACCGCTACCGTCTGGCGACCCCGAGCCTTGCCAGCCAAAGCCCGAAAAGGCCGCCTCGACGCTAGGCAGCCTCCGATCAAACCAGTCCGGGGCCAAAATGCGTGCAGCGATAACGGACCCGTCATTGAACAGCGAGCGAAGGCGAGCCGCAAAACTAGCATCGCGCCTATGACACATAGATTCGGGGCACAACCGAGTGAGGGGCTCTTCTACGTGGAACTGGTAACGTCCCGCGAGAAGTGTGAAGACATTCGTAGGATGATCAGTGACATTCGGCAGATCGTTACGCTTCGCTACCCGCCCCGTGAGCAGAGTGGGCACAGCTAATGTGGTTGAACTATGCGTCGTGGTAGCGTTAACGTACCATGTGGAGGACCGCGCTAGCTGTGCAAAATTCGGAAAACGCGTAGAGTCGATATGCCCGTTACGGTCTTGAAGAGCAATTGCATTAAGTTCATCAAAGATGACCCACACGATCGGCCGGGAGGTCGACGCTGCGACGACTGTTGCGTCGTCCGTCTGCACTTCGGATACCAGGACAACCTTTTTGACGGGGGAAAAGAACAGGAACCAGAGAAGAAACAAGACACCGGCTGGAGCGAGGAACGAAAGCGCTGACCGAACCGGCGCGTGCCACTCGTACAAACGAAAACCTAGATAGCCAGAGACGGCGACAGCGACTAGCCAGACAGCCGCCGGCCAACTGCTCACGAACTGGCCAACAGCTAAAGCAAACAGGATTGCGATCACAAGGCTGGTAGCGTGGCGATAGAAGCGGTCGAGCAGACGCGCGATCGCAGCGACTAGCAGCGGGAGGAGAAGCCCAACGACCAGCGCTAGGACGACTACGTCGAGTGGGGCACCGTGTGGGCCGCTACCGGTGGCGGGACAAGCCCAACGACCAGCGCTAGGACGACTACGTCGAGGGCACGGTTACCGCGTACGACGAAAAAATCTGGGCTGCGAGCGAACACGTCGTAAACTGGTTTCGCTACAGCGAAGGCCCAGACTGCGAAGATGTGGAGGGTTTTCTCGCTCGGTACGAATCTGCGCATGCTTCGAACACGGGCCGACCACGCGAGCGCGCCGGCTCGAGGGACAGGAGTTGAGGCTTACTAACCGGGCTGCGCTTAGCAGCGGTTCGCGCTTTCTTAACACATCGCAACAAGATGGCGCTAGCTGACACGCTCGAGGCGGCCGCGAGGCGGCAGCGCTAGCCTCAATCCGATGTCCGACGTGCGCACGAGCGGTCCCCACTGCCTCATCCTCGGGGGCGGGATTGCGGCGGCAGAGGCAGCCTTGCGTTTAGCGAAGTACGCGCCGCACGGGCGCGCGTCGCTGACCGTCCTCACGCCGCGCGCGGAACTCGTCGTGCTCGCCGAGACCGTGCGCGAGCCGTTCGCGCTGCCGGCCGCCCGACGCATCCCTTGGCGGGAGATCGGTGAACGCACCGGGGCACGCATCGTCGGTGGTGGCGCCACCCGGGTCGACTGCGAGCAGCGCGTCGTGCACACGACCGGGGACGAGTCGATCGCATGGGACGGTCTGATCGTCGCTGTCGGCGCACACGCATCGCCCGCCTGGTCGCACGCCACGACGCTCGACCCGCTCCACGCCGACCGCAGCCTGCGGGGCGTCGTGCAGGACCTAGAGGGTGGCTACTGCCGCCGCGTCGCCGTTTTGTTGCCAGAAGGGCCGGTGTGGCCGCTGCCCGCCTACGAGATTGCGTTGTTGCTCGGCGGTCGTGCTCGCGAGGCGGCGCCGCGGTCGTGTTCGATCCACCTCTTCACCCCGGAGCGGCGGCCGCTCGAGATCTTCGGTGAACCGGCTAGCACGCGCGTCGCCGAGCTCGCCGCGCGGTACCGCGTCGAGTTGCACACCGCCACCGTGCCGACCGTTGGGCCCGGCGGCCTGGTGCGCACCGCCGACGGCAAAGAGTTTCGGTTCGATCGCGTCGTTGCCCTCCCCCGGCTCGTCGGACCCGCTCTGCCTGGCCTGCCGAGCGTCGAGGGCGGCTGGATACCAGTTGACTCGAGCTGTCGGATCGTCGACACCGAGGGGCACTGCTTCTGCGTCGGCGACGCCACACCGTTCCCAGTCAAACACGGTGGCCTCGCCTGCCAGCAAGCCGATGTCGCAGCCGACTGCCTAGCGACACGGCTCGGTCTCGCCGACGCCGGCTGTCGCTCCTTCCGCGCATCCCTGCAAGCGGTGCTGATCACACCCGAGAAGCCCCTCTATCTGGAAGCCCGGCTGGTTGGCGAGCGCGCGTTCCAGGCGCGGGTCGCCGACACATCGCCTTGGGGATCCGGCGTGAAGGTTGCGGGCGAAGAACTCGCTCGGCTGCTAGCCGCGGCCGGATGATCTGCAGAGAGATGGAGCCGGTAGCTTCCCGGCCGTGACCGGGAGCGCAACCCCAGGCGAAGATGCCGCGCCGGCCGTCGATCTCGAAGCCCGTTACGCCCGACTCGCCGCCGACGACCACCGCTACATCTGGCATCCCTTCACCCAGCACTCGATCTGGGAGCGCGAAGAGCCGCTGATCATCGAGCGCGCCGAGGGCACCGACCTGATCGACGCGCGCGGGAACCGCTACATCGACGGCGTCTCGTCGCTTTGGTGCAACGTCCACGGCCACCGCCATCCCGCGATCGATGCCGCGATCCGAGCCCAGCTCGAGCGGGTCGCACACTCGACGATGCTCGGGCTCACCCATCCGCCGGCGATCGAACTCGCTCGGCGGCTTGTGGAGATCACCCCGGAGCGCCTTACGCGCGTCTTCTACTCCGACAACGGCGCCACAGCTTGCGAGATCGCGCTCAAGATTGCCTTCCAGTACTGGCAGCAAAAGGGCGGCGAGCATCGCCGCAAAACGCGCTTCGTAGCGCTCCGCGAGGCGTATCACGGCGACACGCTCGGGTCCGTCTCGGTCGGCGGAATCGACCTCTTCCACTCGATCTACCGCCCGCTGCTTTTCGACGCTCTGCGTGCGGAGCCCGGTAACGCCGACGACATGGAACGTCTTCTCGCCGCCCATCGCGGCGAGGTCGCCGCGGTAATCGTCGAACCGCTCGTGCAAGGTGCTGCGGGCATGCTGATGCAACCGCCGGGGTATCTGGCTCGCGTGCGCGAGCTCTGCGATCACTACGGCACGCTCTTGATCTGTGACGAAGTCGCCACCGGGTTCGGGCGGACCGGCCGCATGTTCGCGTGCGAACACGAGAACGTCGAGCCCGACCTGCTCTGTCTCGCCAAGGGCATAACCGGCGGCTACCTGCCGCTCGCCGCCACGCTCGCGAGCGAGGAGATCTACGAGGCATTTCTCGGGGCGCCCGAGACGAACCGAACCTTCTTTCACGGTCACACTTACACCGGAAACCCGCTCGCTTGCGCTGCTGCTCTCGCGACCCTCGAGACGTTCGAGCAAGAGCGCACTCTCGAGCGCCTGCAGCCAAAGATCGCTCTGCTCGAGCGCTGGCTAGCCGAACGCGTCGCGCCACTCGCAACCGTGCGCGAGATCCGCCAGCGCGGATTCATGGTCGGAATCGAACTGCTCGACTACGACCCCGCCCTCGTCGCCGGACACCGCGTAACGCTCGAGGCCCGCACACGCGGCGCCGTGATCCGACCACTCGGAAACGTCGTGGTGTTGATGCCTCCGCTCGCGATCAGCGCGGACGACCTCGATCGGTTGGTGACCATCACCGCCGAGGCGATCGCCGCCGCGACGCGCGACCTGCCGCTGCCCGAAAAATCCTGACGCCCACCCGCGCGGAGCCCTTGCGCGAAAGGCGCCGACTTCTGGCGCTTACTCTTCGAGCGGCTCGAAGTCGCGCTTGCGCGCCCCGCAGACCGGACAGAACCAGTCGTCGGGAATCTCCTCGAACGGCGTTCCCGGTGGAATACCCCCGTCCGGATCACCCTCGGCTGGGTCGTAGATGTACCCGCACGAGGTGCAGATCCACTTTTGCAGCGTTTTCGTGTCGGCGTCTCCCACGGCTCGGGGAGAGTACAGGGAAATACAGGGAAAAGTGACGAACGCGGTACTCTCGTAACGTGCGGTTGGACAGGCCGCCACCGGGGGAGGAGTTGCGCGGCGATGCACCTGTCGCTAAGCCGCGGCCGGCTGCGACAGTCGTAGTGGCACGAGACGCCGCCGACGGGGTCGAGGTTTTGCTCGTCCGCCGCCATCCCGACCAGCGCTTCATGGGTGGCGTTTGGGTGTTCCCCGGCGGGGCCGTCGATCGCGGCGAAACCCCTGCCCGCACCGCGATCCGCGAGCTGCGCGAAGAAGCGGGTATCGAACTAGGCGAGGGGGCCGAGCTCGCCGAGTTCTCGCGCTGGGTGACACCCCGCGAAGTCAAGGTGCGTTTCGACACGCACTTTTTCGTCACCCCTGCACCGCCGGGCTGTCGCCCCTGCCCCGACGGCGAAGAGTGCGTAGCCGTGCGCTGGATCACGCCTCCCGCCGCACTCGCCGAGTGGCGCGCAGGCAAGCTCGAGCTCGTGTTTCCGACCGTCAAACACCTCGAGCTGTTGGCGCAGTTCGACTCGACCGATGCGCTGATGTCCTACGCGCGCTCGGCGCGCGTCGAACCGGTGGAGCCGCGCGTGATCATCGACACTGAGGGGCCGCGTGTCGTGCTTCCCGGCGAACCGGGCTATTAGCCGACGCCGGAGGGCACACACGCTCGCAGCGCGCTACGCTGCCGGTCGAGCAGACGCCCCCTCTGCTCGTCAGCAAGCGTCACGAGCGCGAACAGCGACGCACTCGTGCGACACCTCACCGCACGCTAGCGGTCCGACTTAGCGCCAACGCCGGCCAACGCAGCCATGGCAACCGACACCGTCAAGCGCCGTCCACAAAACGCCCAGCTAGCGGTCGCCGTAACCGGCCCAACCGGCGACCTTGGCCGCGCGCTCGTACCGGCGCTTCTGCGCAGCCGGCGGATCGCCCGGGTCGTCGGAATGGCCCGCCGCCCCTTCGATCCCAAGAGCGCGGGTTGGCAGCGCTTCGAGTACTTGCAGGGCGACGTCGCCGACCGCGACGCGGTACGCGAACTCGTACGTGGCGCCGACGTCGTCGTGCACCTGGCATTCGCTGTTCTGTCCGCATCCGACGCAACCTGTGAGATCAACGTCGGTGGGTCGCGCACGGTCTTCGAGGAGGCGATCGAAGCGGGCGTGCGCCGGATCGTTTACGCATCCAGTGTCGCCGCCTACGGCTTCCGCCCTGAACTGCCAGCTCGGATCGACGAAAAGCAGCCGGCGCTCGGCTCCCCCGAGCATCCCTATTCCGCGCAAAAGGCCGCGGTCGAACGCGCGCTCAACGCCCTGCTTGAAACCGCCGGCGCGCGCACCCAGGCGTGGGTCCTGCGTCCCTGCATCATCGCCGGGCCAAGAGCGCGAACGTTGATCGAGGAGCTGCCCTACGTTCGCGCAGCGCGCTCGCTACCGGGGCCGCTCGTGCGTCTCGCGCGCTCCGCCCCGCTGCTGCGACCAGTGCTGCCCGATCCCGGGGTTCCCTTCCAGCTCGTCCACGAAGACGACGTCGCTCAAGCCTTCGTCGCGGCAGTGTTGGGACGTGGCGAGCCGGGCCCGTACAACCTTGCTGCACCGGGCACGCTCACGATCACAAGGCTCGCCCACGAGCTTGGTTGGCACGCCGTTCCGGTGCCTCGCGCGGCGCTGATCGCGGGCGGCGAGGCCCTGCGCCGCCTCCCCGGAGCCCCCGCCGAGCTTGCCTGGGTTCACGCGTTGCGCCGCCCTGTACTGATGCGGACGGAGCGCGCCCAGAAACTGCTCGGTTGGAAACCGCGCCACACGGCGCTACGCACACTCCGCGCAACTATCGCGGCCGCCCGTGCCGCTGGCACTCCGCTGGTGTGACCCGTCGCGCTCAGGCGATTGGTGAACGGAGACAGGTCGGCCGCCACACCCTCGCCGCGGCGTTGCGGTAGGTTCAGCGCCCGTGCGCGCAGTCACTTTTCAGGCACCAGGGGAGGTGCGTGTCGAGGAGCGGCCGGAACCGCGCTTGACCTCCCCCGAGGAGGCGATCGTCCGCGTCGAGACGAGCGGCATCTGCGGCTCGGATCTCCACATCTACCACGGCCGCGTGAAGATGGAGCGCGGTTTCACGCTCGGTCACGAGTTCGTCGGCACCGTCGTCGAGGCCGGCTCGGCGGTTAGCGAGGTCGCGGTCGGCGATCGTGTGCTCGGTTGTTTCTGCACGGCGTGCGGGCGCTGCTTCTTCTGCCGTCACGGCGACTACCACAAGTGCGACCACGGCCGCGTCTTCGGGCACGGCAAGACGCTCGGCGACCTGCAAGGTGCCCAGGCCGAGCTGGTGCTCGTTCCCCACGCCAACCTCACCCTCCGCCGCGTTCCCGCGGGGATGCCCGACGAGGTCGCGCTGTTCGCTGGCGACGTGATGGGCACCGGCTACCACGCGATCGTCGACGCGAACCTCGTACCGGGCGAAACGGTGTGCGTGATCGGTCTCGGTCCGGTCGGCCTGTGCGCTGTGCAGGCAGCCAAGGTTTGCGGTGCTGCGCATGTTTTCGCTGTAGATCGCGTGCCCGAGCGCCTGGCCCTCGCCGAGCGCTTCGGCGCCCGCGCGATCGATCTCGAGAAAGAGGATCCGCGCGAACCGGTGCGCGCCGCCACCGGCGGGCGTGGCGCTGACGTCGTGGTCGAGGCGGTCGGTCATCCCGAGGCTCTCGATCTCGCGATCCGGCTCGCACGCAAGGCGGGGCGCGTATCGGGCATAGGCGTCTACGCCGAGCGGGTACAGGTGCACATGGGGCTTGTGTGGATCAAGGCACTGTCGCTGCGCACCGGCTTCGCCAACGTGGTCGGACATCTCGACCGGGTCATCGCCCTACTCGAGAGCGGCCGTCTCGACCCGCGCCCGCTCGTAACGCACCACCTGTCGCTGAACGAAGCGCCCGAGGGCTACGCGATCTACGATCGGCGCGAGGCGCTCAAGGTCGTTCTCAAACCGTGAGGGAGGCTTCCGCATGTCGACGCAAGCACCGGCCTACGAGCTTTCCGAGGGAGTCCGCCGCTTCCTCGCTGCGCCGAAACAGCTGTTGATCGACGGCGAGTGGGTCGAACCCGTCGACGGTCGCCGCTTCGACAACCCCGATCCCTCGACCGGCGAAACGATCGCGCAGGTCGCCTTCGCGGGGCGCGAGGACGTCGACCGCGCCGTTCGCGCCGCCCGCCGCGCCTTCGAGGAGAAGCGCTGGCACGGCCTGCCGCCGGCACAGCGCGAGCGAATCCTCGCCCGTGTCGCCGAACTGATCGACGAGCACGGCGACGAGCTCGCCGAGCTAGAAGCCCTCGACTGCGGCAAGCCGGTGACGCTCGCCCGCCGCGTCGACGTACGCCTCGCCGCCCAGCACTTCCGCTACTTCGCAGGCTGGCCGACGAAGATCGAGGGGGCGACGCTGCCGGTCTCGATACCCAACATGCACGTCTACACGCGTCGCGAGCCGGTCGGTGTTTGCGGCCAGATCATTCCCTGGAACTTCCCGCTGTTGATGGCGGCGTGGAAGATCGCCCCGGCGCTGGCGGCAGGCTGCACGGTCGTGCTCAAGCCGGCCGAGCAAACGCCGCTGTCGGCCCTGCGGCTCGGTGAGCTCTGTCTCGAGGCGGGTGTCCCGGCCGGTGTCGTCAACATCGTCACCGGACCGGGCGAGACCGGCGCGGCGCTCGTCGAGCATCCGCTCGTCGCCAAGATCGCCTTCACCGGATCGACTGCCGTCGGCCGCGAGATCGGCGCCAAGGCGGGACGCGATCTAAAGCGCGTGACGCTCGAGCTCGGCGGCAAATCCCCAAACGTGATCCTGCCCGACGCCGATCTCGACCGCGCGGTCAAGGGATCGTTTCAGGCGATCTACTACAACACCGGTCAGGTGTGCACGGCCGGTTCGCGCCTGTTCGTGCCCAAACAGCACTTCGACGATGTCGTCTCGCGCCTTGCCGAGCAGGCACGGGCCGCCAAGGTCGGGCCGGGCCTCGACCCGCAAACGCAGATCGGTCCGCTCGTCTCGCGCGAGCAAGAGCAGCGCGTGCGCGGCTACATCGAACGCGGCCTCGCCGAAGGTGCCGAGCTCGTCGCGGGAGGCGACGGGGAGAAACCAGTGGAGGGCGGCTACTACGTCAACCCGACACTGTTCGTCAGCACGCGCGACGACATCACGATCGCGCGCGAGGAGATCTTCGGCCCGGTGCTGGTCGCGCTGCCGTACGAGGATCTCGAGGAGGTGGCGCGGCGCGCCAACGCGACGGAGTACGGTCTCGCCGCCGGGGTGTGGACGCGCGACGTGGCGAGTGCGCACCGCATGGCTGCCCTGCTCGAGGCGGGCGACGTGTACGTCAACATCTGGGGGCCGAGCGACCCGTCGGCACCGTTCGGTGGCATCAAAGCTTCCGGGATAGGGCGGGAGCATGGGCGCGAAGGCCTCGACGCCTATCTCGAGACGAAGACGGTGTGGGTGAACCTCGCCTGAGCGAACAACCGCAAGGACCTGTCCTGCTCGCGCACGGCAGCTGGCTGCCAGCCGCGGTCGGCGCGAGCTGGATCGACGAGCCCTTCGCACCTCCCCCCGAGCTCGAGCACGCGGCCGATCGCGCTATTGCTGAGCTCGCTGCGCGCGGCTCGCCCACCCACGACGGACTGGCGGCGCGTCTCGCGCGCTTCCGCGCGACGCCGGAGCGTCTCGAGCTCGAGCTGCAGCCGGCGCGCTGGTCGCTGCGGCTCGTCGACGGCGATCGCTGCCGCTCACTGACCGCCTTGTGCGTGGTGCGAAGCGAGGACGGTCGCTGGCTGGCCGGTCGGCGCGCGAGCTGGTTGGCGACGTGGGCGGGCCGCTGGGCGCTCGGTGCCGGCGGCGCTGTCGAGGTCGGCGAGAACCCGGCCCACACGCTCGCACGCGAGCTTGCAGAGGAGTGGCGGCTCGAGCCGATCGAGCTGCGTGTGCGCGCGCTCCTCGACCTGCCCGGTGGCATGGCGATGATCGTGGGCAGCGCAACCGTCGCCAGCGACGCCGAACCGGTGCCCGACGAGGAGCACGACGCCTTCGCCTGGTGGGATCCCGACCCCGATCGCTGGCCCGACGAGGCCGACGAGCGGCTGCGCTCGATGGCCCGCCGTCTCCTCGCTCCCTAGCGATCCCGTCGGCACAACCGGCGAGCGGCTCTCACCCGAGCCGCCGCCTTGTCTGCGCACACCGGTGGAGATCGCCCGCTCTCGCGCAGCCCGCTCGCTCTGGCGCAGGTCACTCCGCTAGCGACCAGCCGCGAGCCGCCACACGCCGCCTTCGAGCGAGACGACATAGATTCGACCGCGCGCGTCCTCGCCGAACGAGACGAGGCTCGGCACCCGCAGCCCCGTATAGCGCACGCTCGGCCGGCGTCCGCGGGGAAGCGCGGCGAGCCGGATTCGCGAGTCGCACAGATCGCCGTAGACGTAGCGACCCCGGAAGCGCCCGAGGGCAGGATCACGAATCACGTACCCGCCGATGATCGAGCACACCGGCAGCCGCGAGTGGAGCTCTTGCACTACCGGTCGGACGTACCGCCCGGGGCCGCGCAAGCTCTCGTTCGTGCGGTAGCGCAACAACCCCTCGAAGACCGGCCAACCGAAGTTGACGCCGCCGCGCGGCGGACGCCGGCCCCCGGGCGAGCGGAGGATGTTCAGCTCCTCGGCAGCGTCCTGTCCGACGTCCGGGATCAGCAAGTGACCGCGCAGACGGTCGAACGAGAAGCGGTACGGGTTGCGCAACCCGTAGGCGTAGATCTCGTCGCGGCCCGTGCGGCCCACGAACGGGTTGCTGCGCGGCACCGTGTACCCGCCCTGTGACCGCGGCCTGATGCGCAGCAACTTGCCGAGCAGGGTGCCGAGGTTCTGGGCGTTGTCATCGGGGTCGCCGCCACCGCCGCCGTCGCCGAACGCAGTCCACAAGTAACCGTCGGGGCCGAACACGATCTGCCCACCCTTGTGGTTAGCGCGAAAGTGCGGCTGGACGATCACCGTGCGGCGCGAGCCTGCAAGCGCCCGGTCGGGGTCGCGGGGATCGCTCTGGAACTGGTCGATCGTGATGTAGCCGCGACGATCCGTGTAGTAGACGTAGAAGCGCCGCGAGCGGCGGTAGTCGGGGGCGAAGGCAAGCGAGAGGAGCCCGCCCTCGCCCTCGGTCGAGACGCGGTTGCGGATGTCGAGGAACACGCGGGGGAGCTTGCGCCCGCGCTTGACGATCCGCACCGTGCCTGCGCGCTCGGTGACGAACACGCGCGCGTTGTCTCCTGGCGGAGCGGTGACGTAGGTCGGCGCGGCGAACCGCCCGACCGCCACCAGACGCAACGTTTGGGCGGCGATTACTGCCGGCCCGCCGGGTTTCGGAGCCGAAGCACACGCCGACCAGGGGATAGCCGCGACGACTAGCAGCGCGGCGAGCGCGAGCACCGGCACCGCCGCGGAACGGCGATCGGGCTGGCCGGATTTGAACCGGCGACCTCTCCGACCCGAACGGAGCGCGCTACCAGGCTGCGCCACAGCCCGTCGGAGAAAGCCTACCGCGCGGCCACCACCACCCGCTCGCCCCCCACTACCTGCGCTGTCGATCCGACCGTCGATCTCGTTCACCCTGCCACCGCGTTGTAGTAGCGCAGCGCAAGCCCGGTGAGCAGCGTTTCGAAACACTGTTCGACGGGCAGCCCCTCGCGGCGCGCGTACTCGCTTAAACCCACCCGCTCGATCTCGTTGCTCTCGGCGATCACCTCGTCGACAAGCTCGGGATGGCGGTCCGAGAAGTAGGCGCCGATCGAGCCAGCGCGCAGCGCGGTCGCGTGTGAGGCCGAAAATCTCGAGCAGCGGAGCGGGTCGCGCGCGGCGCGCAGCGGCGAACAAGGTCCAGGCGCGC